>JADLDQ010000472.1 GCA_020846575.1 Burkholderiales bacterium | reverse complement strand
CGGGGACCGGCTCCGCCCCGGAGTGAAACACCTTGTGAAGCTCGTGCACTTCCAGAATGGTTTGGCCGGCCATCCCGCCCGGAGCGTCGCTCCTGTGTTTCCTTCGACCGCAGGGCCGCCCCGGCCGCGGTACGCCCGCCGCCTTGTGACCGCCTCGATGCTTGACTATAATGGGCCAACTCGGGTTCGGCAACCTGCCGGGAGAGCGCGGTGAGGGTACTGGTCACTTCGGATCTGCACTATAACGTGGCCGGTAGCCGGGAGCCGACCCGCCGCCTGGCGTCCGAAGTCTGCCGCGCCGACGCCGATGCCCTGATCATCGCCGGGGATACCTGCGGACACGATCTGGCGGTAATGGATGAGGCCCTCGCCCTGTTCGAGTCGTTCCGCGGCGCCCGGATGCTGGTGGCCGGCAATCATTGCCTGTGGGTGCAGGCCGGCCAATCAAGCCGGCATCGCTACGAGAGCGAGATCGCCGATGCGGCCCGGCGCCGCGGGTTTCACTATCTGGACCGCGAACCCGTCATATTGAACAACGTGGCCTTCGTCGGCAACATCGGCTGGTACGACTACGCCTTCGCCTCGGAATCCCTGTCCATTCCCCGTCGCTTCTACGAACGCAAGGTGGCCCCCGGGGCGGCCCTGATGCTTCCCGAGCATCATGACCTGCTGCGCGACCGCCATGATATCCGCCCCGATCTGCTCGAGATCCGGACCCGCTGGACGGACGGCCTTCACGTCAAACTCGGCTGCACCGATCCGGACTTCACCCGCCAGTTGGCCGACAAACTGGCCGGCCACCTCCGCGACGTCCGCGATCGCGTCGATCATATCGTGGTGGCCATGCACCACCTGCCGTTCGTTGAGTTGGTCGTTCGCCGCAACCGCCCCGACTGGGACTTCGCCAACGGCTTTATGGGCAGCCCGGTGTTCGGCGATATCCTCCTGGCGGAGCCCAAGGTCAGGTATTGCATCTGCGGCCATACCCACGTGCCGGTTCAGGTCCAGCTTGGCGGGATACGGTGTATGACGGTGGGATCGACCTACTATGACAAACGTTACGAGCTTCTCGAGGTGCGGAGCCACGGATGCCACGACCAGCAGTAAGCGGGGTTCTCTTGCCGGCCTGTCGCCCGATCAGATGGATCGCCTGGGCGGCGGCCCTGGGCGCCGGGTGGCATCACCCGGCG
>JADLDQ010000216.1 GCA_020846575.1 Burkholderiales bacterium | reverse complement strand
TCAGCGGCCAGCGCAGATCGAAGTGTCCGTCTTTGTCGGCCGGCGGGCACCAGAACGACAACACGACATTGCGCGTGCCGTGCGCCACCATGTCTGCGTGCTCGAGCTCGGCTTTCTTTCGCCAATACTCGCGGGAAGCATCGTCCTTCGCCTCCACGAGCCGGTCGAGCGGATGATAATAGTAAATGCCAAACAGCTTGGCGGGATCCTCACGCAAAGCAAGGGGCAGGATGCGCAGCGTCACGGGCACTTCGGCCTCGCCCTGCGCACAGCGGAACACCACTCGGCCGGTGTACAGGCCCGGGGCGGCCTTTTCCGGCACACGCAGCGTGAGCCAGAAGCGCGTGTTCTCATCAGCAGGCAGATCGCCGCCGGTGAACCGCTCCAGTACGTCTGGCGCCACGCGATAACGGTGCATGGTGGTGTAGTTCGGCCGCACTCGCAGGTAGCGCACGCGGCGCACCTCGATCTGGTTCGCCGGCACCGGGCCGATATCGCTGACAACAACCTTCACGTCGTGCAGGGCGGTCGCGGGCCGTATGATGAAGTTCAGTGGCTCGTGCTCGCCCGGCGAGGCAAACAGGCGCAGGCGCGGGTTCAGTTCCTCGGCGCGCGGGTTCGTCCGCGGATACACGCATTCGAGGTAATGCCGCGACCACACAGCGAATTTCCGCTGTTGCGCTTTCTCGTCCCAAGACGGCATCGGCCCCGTGGCGGGGGCTGGCTCCTCTTTCCACTTCGCCCATTCCTGCGGCGGCATGCGGAAGGTCCACTCCTCGAGCGGCGCGATGATTTCTTGCGCCACACGCTCCGCATCCTCTGCCCGCCAGGCGAGCAGCGCGCACACCACGAACTTGCTGCGCGGCGTGAAGCGCACCTCTAGCGGGGCCGCTTGGGCGCGGGCCTGAAACCGCAGCGAGCGGAACTGATAGGCGCCCTCGATCCGCACGCGCCGCTCCTCCGCGCCGACGCGCACGGTGAAATCGAAGAACTGCGCACGCAGACGACCATCGCTCGTGCCGCAGAGCAAATACACCTCGCAGTCGCCCTCCGGCATGCGCAGGCGGACGGTGTTCTCGCTTTCGCCAAGGATCGCGTCCTCGGTGATGGGATTGGTCCAGATCGGCGGCGGATCCATGCTGCCGCGGCTGCTGTTCTCCACCGGCGCGTCATAGACCTGAACCACGCCGCCGAGACCCCCAGTGTGTTCCCAGCCGAAGCCCGCGGCATCGTTCCAGGCGTGTTTCGCAGTCACGCGGGTGAAGCCGGGCCACACGGAGGACTTATCGGCGCCCATATCCAGCAGCACAGGAGCGCCGGGGAGGCGTGCGGCAGAGAGAGCGAGGATGAGCAGAAAAGCCGGGATACGCATGAGATTACTTCCAGGGAGATTCCACCAGCCGCAGCTTCGCCGTCGCCGGTTGCGGATTGCCGGCCACCTTCGCCAGCAGTTCGTAGTTGCCCGGTTCGAGATTGTTTTTGCCCAGGTCCAGGGAGAGACGCTGGACGCCGCGCACCGCCTGCGTGGCGAGCCGCACCACCGTCTCCGGCCCGCGCCGCAGCTCGCACGTGAAGGCGCAGGACGCGCCCATTTTCAGGCCTGCTACCTGAGCCATCACGGGCAGATGAGCCACGTCGGTAAACATTACCGCACTCTCTGGCGCGAACGAAAGCAGGGTGGGCGAGGTAAATCGCAGCAAGGCGAGATCGCTGAGGTAGAGATCGAACGTGTCGCCGTGTTGGTAATTCGACTCCGAAATATGGAACTGCACGCGCTCCAACGCCTGTGACTGGGTGAGCTGTGAGATCGGCCACAGCAGTTCTACCCAGGCGCCTTTCTTCAACTCGCTGAGCACCCGCTGATCGTCCCCGCGCCCTCCGGCGAGCTTGAGGCTGAGGCCGGCCGCCACGCGCGGCAGTTGCGAGCGCGAAGTCTCGGTGTAGACCCATCCATGTAGGTAATCCCACCCCGCTGGCTCCGGTAGAGTTGGGCCATCGAGACTCCGGCCAAGCCGGGGCCAGCCCACCGGATACTTCGGCTCACCGGCGTGGTAGTCCACCGTTACATGCCAGTGCAGTGCATGCGCCGCGTCCTTCACATGCGCCGTCGATGCCTCCGCGGTGCTTTCCGCTCCATACCAGGCCTTTAACTGCTCCGGCGCGAAGAGCGGCTGCTTCTCCAGCGGCCCCTTGGCAGCGAGGCCCAATTCGGCGGCGCCGGACAAAGTTGCGAACATCATCAAGGCTAGCGGGAGCAGCAGGGTTGCGATAGCTTCGCCGTACTGGGCGGGTTTAGTTCTGGGCCGCGCGAATAGCGGCGCCGTTGTTCTGGCGAAGTTCACGATCACACTCCCGGTCTGGTGCGCAATTGCCTCAGTGCATGTTTCCTTTAACTTTCACCACCCGAGCCTGGTCCATCCAGTGTGGCGCCACGGTCGTGTGTCCAACATCGATTCCGTATCGCTTTAAGGTTACCCATGAGTTCCTTCGGGCTCGACCCCCATCACGAGTTTATCCCATCCAAGCTCCGGGGCTCAATCAGCAGCTCTCGATGCACGGCGTGGGTTTGTGTGAGCGAAGGGGCACACGCCCTACTCTCGCCAAGGGCCTCCCTTGTCTGGACAACCGTCCGTGGCCGGCTTAGGCTAATCCGCCATGAAGCCTGCCAGCAGCGAGCGCCCGGGACCTCGCGGTTTTGACAGTCTCGAGCAAGAAGCATTTCTAAATCTGTGGCGTACGTACGATCGGCTGCGCATTTGCGAAGACGAGCTGTTCTCGCGCTATCAACTTACCGCACAGCAATACAATGTGTTGCGCCTGCTGCGCGGCGAGCATCCTGAACCGG
>JADLDQ010000215.1 GCA_020846575.1 Burkholderiales bacterium | reverse complement strand
CGATCTGGTGGTGGTGGATTTCCCTCATGCCGCGGTGCTCGCGCCGCCGCCCTATGCCTGCGCCAGCGCGATGTTCACTCACAACGTCGAGGCCGAGATCTTCCAGCGCCACGCGCGCGTGGCCGGCGATCCGCTGCGGCGGGCGGTGTGGCGCGACCAGGCGCGCAAGATGGAGCGCTTCGAGCGCGAGGTGCTGCTCGGCTTCGACACCGTGATCGCCGTGGCCGAGCGCGACCGCGACTACTTCGAGCGTGAGTACGGCCTCGCCGGTGTGCAGGTCATTCCCACGGGCGTGGACCTGGACTACTTCGCCTACCAGGGCTGTGCCGGAGCGGACGATCCGCAGGGCGGCACCGTGGTCTTCACCGGCTCGATGGACTGGATGGCCAACATCGACGGCATCGAGTTCTTCATGGACGAAGTCTGGCCCGCCGTCGCGCGCGCGCGGCCCGCGGCGCACTGCGTGATCGTCGGGCGCAGCCCGCCCGCGGCGCTGGTGGAGCGCGCCCGGGCGAAGCGGCTCAACTGGACCTTCACCGGTTTCGTGGACGACGTGCGGCCGCACGTCGGGCAGGCGCAGGTCTACGTCATTCCGCTGCGCGTGGGCGGCGGCACGCGCATCAAGGTCTACGAGGCGATGGCGATGGGCTGCCCGGTGGTCTCGACGCGCATCGGCGTGGAGGGCCTGCCGGTCGAGAACGGCCGCCATTTCCTCGAGGCCGATGCGGCGGCGGACATGGCCGCCGCGGTGCTCGCGCTGCTCGCCGGGCGCGAGCAGCGCGAGCGGCTGTCGCGCGAGGCGCGCCGCCTGGTGGAAGAGAACATGTCCTCGCGCCGCGCGGCGCAGGCGTTCGAGCAGATCTGCCTGCGGGCGCTGCACCCTCTCCCGCAGGAGGGCGCCCGCGCCGCCGCACCCCGTGTGGTCGGGCAGTCCGGTTGAACGGGTGCGGCCGCGAGGTTTTCCAATCTTGAACCACAGGACTGTTTTTCGATGAAGATCAGCATTTTCGGATTGGGCTACGTGGGCGCGGTCTCGCTCGCCTGCCTCGCGCGCGACGGCCATACCGTGATCGGGGTGGACGTCGATTCCTCCAAGCTCGACCTGATCCGCGCCGGCAAGACGCCGGTGGTGGAGGAGGGCATGGTGGACCTGATGGCCCGGGTGGCGGCGAGCGGCCGGGTGACGGTGAGCGAGGACGCGCGACAGGCGGTGCTCGACTCGGAGGTTTCGCTGGTGTGCGTGGGCACGCCCTCGGCGCCCAACGGCAGCCAGGACCAGTCGGCGATGCTGCGCCTGGCGCACGATCTGGGCCGCGCGATGCGCGAGAAGGGTGAGCCGCACGTGTTCGTGTTCCGCTCGACGCTCGTGCCCGGCACGGTGGAGGAGGTGCTGCGACCCATCATCGAGCGCGAGTCCGGCAAGAAGGACGGCGAGGGCTTCCACGCCTGCTTCCAGCCGGAATTCCTGCGCGAGGGCAGCTCCATCCGCGACTACGACAAGCCGCCGTTCACCATCGTCGGTGCGAACGCGGCGGCGCCGGTGGAGAAGCTGCGCGAGCTCTTCGGTCGCCTGCCGTGCGAGTTCTACTCGACCTCGGTGCGCGCGGCGGAGATGGTGAAGTACTGCTGCAACAACTTCCACGCCCTGAAGATCAGCTTCGCCAACGAGACCGCGCGCCTGTGCGAGGCGCTCGGGGTGGACCCCTTCGAGGTGATGGACCTGGTGTGCAAGGACCGCCAGCTCAACATCTCGCCGGCCTACCTGAAGCCCGGCTTCGCCTTCGGCGGTTCCTGCCTGCCGAAGGACCTGCGGGCGACGCTGCACATGTCCAGGATGCGCGACGTGGAGCTGCCGGTGCACGCGGCGATCATGCCGTCCAACCGCGTGCACATCGACCGCGCCATCGCCAAGGTGCTGGAGTCGGGCAGGCGCCGCGTGGGCATGATCGGCCTGTCGTTCAAGACCGGTACCGACGACCTGCGCGAGAGCCCGCTGGTGCTGCTCGCTGAGCACTTCATCGGCAAGGGCCTGTCCCTGATGGTGTACGATCCGGAAGTGCACCTGTCGCGGCTGCTGGGCGCGAACCGGCGCTTCATCGAGCAGCACGTGCCGCACATCGGGGAACTCCTGTGCGCGGAGCTGACGGAAGTGATCGCGAAATCCGAGGTGCTGGTGGTGGGTCTCGCCGACCCGCGGGTGCTGGAAGGCATCGAGCGCCACGCGCGCGAAGACCAGCTGGTGCTCGACCTGGTGGATATGCAAAAGCGCGCGGGACTGCGGGCGCAGGTGCTGGGGCTGTGCTGGTAAGGGCGTCCGCGGCAGCCGCAGTGGCACAATAGAAGACCATGCGTGATATAGCCCTTACGGCGTTTGTCGCCGGCCTGCTGCCGTTCATCCTCCTGCATCCCTATGTCGGAGCGCTCGCCTGGGCGTGGGTGAGCATCATGAACCCCCACCGCCTGACCTTCAGCTTCGCGTTCAACATGCCCTTCGCCATGATCATCGCCATCGTCACGCTGGCGAGCTTCGTGCTGAACTACCGCAAGCGCCATCCGTTCCCCTGGAACCCCTTGACCGCACTGCTGATCGCGTTCGTCGCGTGGATGACGCTCACCAGCGTGTTCGCTCTCGGACCGCCGGAGGAGGTGTTCGAGGCGTGGCTGCAGGTGTTCAAGATTCACCTCATGCTGCTCGTGAGTCTGATGCTCCTTAAGGGCCGGAAACAGATCGAGATGCTGGTCTGGGTCATCTTCATCTCGCTCGGCTATTACGGTGTAAAGGGGGGCCTGTTCACCCTGGTCAGCGGGGGCGGGGACAAGGTGTGGGGGCCCAAGGGCGGCGTGATCGAGGAGAACAACGCGCTCGCCGTCGCGCTGGTGGTGCTGCTGCCGCTCATCTACTACCTCAGGAGCACCGTCACGCGCCAGTGGATGAAGTGGGGTTTCGTCTTCGCCATGATCGCGGTCGCCTTTTCCATCCTCGGCAGTCAGTCCCGCGGGGCGCTGCTCGCGGTGACCGCGGCGGCCACGATGCTCGCCCTGAAGAGCAAGCGCCCGGCGCTGATGGGGATGCTCGGCGCGATCACCCTCGCCGGGATCATCGCCTTCATGCCCGACAGTTGGACCAACCGCATGCAGACGATGGAGACCTACGAGGCGGACGGATCGGCCATGGGGCGCCTGTACGCCTGGGAGACCTCCTGGAACCTCGCGCTCGACCGGCCGCTGGTCGGGGGCGGCTTCCGTATGGACAACCCTCTGGCCTACCGGCTGTACGCTCCCAAGGAGTTCGCGATGAACATCCGCACCACGCCGGTGGCCCACAGCATCTACTTCCAGGCGCTGGGGGAGCACGGATTCGTGGGCCTCGGGTTGTTCCTCGCCCTGATGTTCGCCGCCTGGCGGTCCGCGGGCCGCGTCATCCGCGAGTGCAAGGGCAGGCCCGACCTCGCCTGGGCGGATCTGCTGATGCGCATGACCCAGGTATCGCTCATCGGCTACCTGTCCGGCGGCGCCTTCCTCAACCTGCTGCACTTCGACGTCGCCTATTACCTGGTGGGCATCGTGGTGCTGACCGGAGTCGCGGTGAGGGAGGCGCTTGCCGCGTCACCCGCACCGCAGCCCGCTGCGGTGCAGGCAGCCGGCGCTGCGGGCGCACCGCCGCGCCGTGTGCCGGCGGCGCCGGCCCGGGGCCGTGGCGTGGGCGCGTCCTGAAACGGTGACCGGGCTGCCCGCCCAGGCCGCGGCGCCACGTGCCGCCCAGTCCACGGCGCCACGTGCCGCCCAGTCCGCGGTGCCACGTGCCGCCCTGTCCGCGGCGCTGCGCGCCGCCCAAGCGATCACCCGCGGCATCGCCGGGTCCAGCCTTTCCATCTTCATCTTCCATCGGGTGCCGGCGGCCCCCGATCCCCTGCTGCCCGGTGAGATGGACGCGGGGCAGTTCGGGTCCCTGATGACGCTGGT
>JADLDQ010000471.1 GCA_020846575.1 Burkholderiales bacterium | reverse complement strand
GTACATGTTCGAGCACCTTTCGTAAAAATGGATTCCGACAATGTTGACGGTTCAGTGCACGTGCGCGCGCCATTTCTCAAAGTGGACAAGAGTGGTTATGGCGATAGAGCGCGCGTGAGGATTCTCGGTATTCGTATTAACGAAGACTAGGCACTCGGTATCAATAAGAGGGTCTCGTCCATGATCACAACTGAACTGAAATGCTAACGCGTGATATCAGGAAGTGTGGCAATAAGAAATCGGCGTAGGCACATGCAAACCTACGCCGATTTCTATGTCTTATGAGTTATCGATCCTTGTTCTCTGTCTTCTGGACTAGTGGTCCCAGACAAAGTTCCCGGCTCGAAAAAAATTCCTGGTATTTTTTCCGCCTTACAACTCAATCCAGCCCTTCAGCGGATTCAATTGCCAGTTATCGACTCTTTCAGGCATTAGCTCGCCAGAGTTTGGCCCTTCTGCATGACTTGACCCTGTGCCGCAGCGCCCTGTCCGTTCTTGCGATTGCTCTCGTTCAAACTCGCTTCGACAAAACCTACAAACAGTGGATGTGCGTTGTCGGGTCGCGATTTCAGCTCAGGGTGGAATTGGCAGGCAACGTAATAGGGATGATCTACCAATTCGATCATCTCGACCAGGCGTCCATCAGGAGAGAGACCGGAGAAGATCATTCCTTTCTTGGAGAGCTGATCTCTGAACTCATTGTTCACTTCGTAGCGGTGGCGGTGGCGTTCGGAAATCTCGGTCTTGCCATAGGCTTTGTGCGCTTTCGAGTCAGCCTTGAGATTGCATGGATATTTGCCCAGTCGCATCGTGCCTCCTTTTAAGACGACGTTATGCTGATCGGGCATCAAATCGATGACGGGGAACTTGGTTTCTTTGTCGAATTCGGTCGAGTTGGCACCTTTCATATCGGCTGCATTTCTGGCAAATTCGATGACCGCTGTTTGCATGCCCAGGCACAATCCGAGGTAGGGGATCTTTTTGATACGAGCATATTCGCCGGCCATTATCTTTCCTTCGATGCCGCGATCTCCAAAACCACCAGGAACGAGAATGCCGTCCACATCATTTAGATAAGGCTCCGCGCCATGTTTTTCAACATCCTCTGAGAGAACCCACTTGATTGTTACTGTGGTTCCAAGCTTGGCACCGGAGTGACGCAGTGCTTCCACGACAGAGATGTAGGCATCGGACAGCATTACATACTTGCCGACGATGGCAATGGTAATGGCGCTTGTCGGCCGTTTGATGCGATCGCAAAGGGCTTTCCATTCGGTCAAATCCGGCGGATTGTTGGGCATGTGCAGCTTTGCCAGGACGCGCTCGGCCAGTCCTTCCTGCTCCATAAAGAGTGGGACTTCGTAGAGGTTTTGCACGTCGCGGCATTGAATAACCGCATCGAGATCGACGTCGGTGAAGAGTGAAAGTTTTTCGCGGATTGATGTTGCCAGAGCCTTTTCAGTTCTGCAGCAAAGAATGTCCGGCTGAATACCTCGGCTTCTCAAAGTGTCGACGCTATGCTGAGTGGGCTTTGTTTTCAGCTCGTTGGTGGTGCGCAGGTTCGGGATCATCGTCACGTGTATGTAGCAGACATTGTCCCGTCCCACATCTTTTCGCAACTGTCTGATTGCTTCCAGGAAGATCAAGCTCTCGATGTCACCAACCGTTCCGCCCACTTCCACAATTACAACTTCCGCTTGTGAAGTCTGGGCAGCCCGGCGCACGAAGTTTTTGATCTCGTTGGTGACGTGCGGAATCATTTGCACAGTTCCACCCAGGTAGTCACCGCGCCTTTCCTTTTCAAGGACGCTCTTATATATCCATCCGGCTGTGACATTGTTCATGCGACCCAAATCCAGATCGATGAAGCGCTCGTAGTGC
>JADLDQ010000214.1 GCA_020846575.1 Burkholderiales bacterium | reverse complement strand
CAGGGACTGCGCCGCAAGGCGCAGGTGCAGCACGGTGGCCTGCCCCTTCTCGAGTTCGGGCGCCGCCTCGCGCATCGCCGCGATCAGCGCCGACTCCAGAGCTGTGGACTGCGCGAGGCGGCGCTGGGAAGAACGCTCCACGCCGGCGTGGACGAAGGCGCTCAGCGCCGTGTCGTTACTCGCGATCCCGAGGTCCTCCAGGTCGTAGAGGGCGCGGCGCAGGCGCTCGGGCGCAAGGCCCGAGGCGGCCATCAACAGGTCGGTGCTGATGCCCTCGTCGGCGTGCGCCTCGATGAGCGAGCGCGCGAGCGCGAGCAGCCCGCGCCGGTAGGCCTCGTCCATCGGCCGCCGCGCGAGCTTCGCGCGCGCCTCCTGCACCGAGTTCACGCGCAGCGACGAGGGAAACAGCTGCACGCGGTTCTCCTCGCGCGCGAGCAGCGCGGCCTCCTCCAGCCAGGCGAGCGCGGTGCGCACGCGCGTGTCGTCGGTGGCGCTGTCGCGCTGGAACACGCCCTCGTCCTCCTCGCGCAGGATCTCCCCTGCGGTGGCGACCACCTCCCCCGCCATGCGCTTGCCGCGGTCCAGACGGCGCAGCGCGTGGAGCACGGCCTGGATCTCGCGCTGCGACAGGCGCGCCCTCGCCGAGAGCCCGAACTGCCACTCGAGGTCCTCCGGGGCGTAGAGCAGCACGCAGCGCGCCGCCGCCCGGTCGCGCCCGGCGCGGCCGGCCTCCTGGAGGTAGTTCTCCAGCGACCCGGGGACATCGGCGTGCACCACCAGGCGCACGTCCGGCTTGTCGATGCCCATGCCGAAGGCGTTGGTGGCCGCGATCACCCGCACCTCGCCGCGCAGGAAACGCTCCTGCACGCTCTTCTTCGCCTCGGGCGGCAGGCCGGCGTGGAAGTACTCGGCCGAGAGCTGCTTGTCGCGAAGGAACAGCGCCGTCTCCTCGGCCCCGCGCCGGGTGGCGCAGTAGACGATGGCCCCGCCGTCGCGGCCGGCCGGCAGGTCGGACTCGATGACCTCGTGGACGTGAGCGAGCCGCCGGCCGCGCTCGATCGCCAGCACCGCGTAGTCGAGGTTCTCACGGGTCGCGCCGCCGTCGTGGACCCGGAGATCCACGCCGAGCTTCTCGGCAACGTGGGCGCGGATGTCGGCGACCACGTCGGGCTTGGCGGTCGCGGTGAGAAACAGCAGCGGCGGCACCGGGCCATCGCCGGCGCGCTCGGCGATGAAGCGCGCCACGTAGCGGTAGTCGGGCCGGAAGTCGTGCCCCCACTTGGAGATGCAGTGCGCCTCGTCCACCACCCAGGCGCCGATCTCGCGCTGCGCGAGCGCCTGGCGCACCGCGCGGCTGCGCAGCTGCTCGGGCGCGAGCAGGAGGATCGCGACATCGCCCAGGCGCACCCGCTCCAGCGCGTCGGCGCGCTCGGGCATCGAAAGCAGGCCGTTGATCGCGGCGGCGCTGGAGATGCCGCGCGCTACCAGCCCCGCCACCTGGTCGGCCATCAGCGCCACCAGCGGCGAGATCACCACCGCCAGCGCGCCGGTCTTGTCGTAGCGCGACAGCGCAGGCACCTGGTAGCACACCGACTTGCCCGCGCCGGTGGGAAGGATGCCGAGCAGGTGTTCGCCCCGCATCGCCGCCTCCACGATCGCCTGCTGCATCGGGCGCCCGTCCGGGCAGCGCGGCTCGGGGCGGAAGTCCGCGAATCCGAACCAGCGTGCGAGTTCCTTTCTCGCGTCGTGCCGCTCCCGGCACCAGGCGCACGCAGGGTCCCCGCAGGGTGCATCCCGCAGCCTGCGCACGAGACGGCCCGCCTCGGGGAACTGGTACCGCACCCAGGGCGGCATCACCGAGCTGCCCCCGCACACCGAGAGCCAGGCGAGCGCATAGGCGAGCGGCCAGGGTTGCAGGTTTGCATCCGCGTCATCCACGGCGGCGAGAATCTCGCGCTCGCGCGCGCGGCACCCGCGGCCGGCGAGGCAGCGCGCGAGCGCCGCACGCGCCTCGCCGCCCGTGGGGCACGGGCGGCGGCGCAAGGTGGAGAAGAAAGCGTTCAGCCCCTGCGATCCCGGCTCCCGCGTGGCGAGCCAGTGGAAAGCTGCGACCTGCTCGGGCGAGGCTTCGCTTGCCGCCTGCAGCGCGCGGTGCTGGTCGCGGAAGGCTTCCAGCGCAAGGCGTGCATCCAGCTCCGGGTCGTTGCGCCGCCCGCCCTGCAGGCGGGCGTCCTGGTAGTGCTTCACCAGGTGGTGATAGGGATGGCGCGGAAAAGCGAGCGGCGACAGCCGCAGCGTGTCCACCGCCGGCAGCGCGAGCAGCGGCGAGGCCGGGCGCACCGCGGCGAGCTGCGGCCGGTCGAAGGCGACGAGGTTGTGACCGAGCAGGAACGCGGCGCCCTCGGCGAACGCCTCCAGCGCGCGCAGCGCCGCATCGAGGTCGCCGCCCTGGAACACGAGCGCGCGGCCGCTGTCGCCGCGCACCGCGGCGAAGCGGCGGATGCGCGAGTCCTTCAGGCCGACTTCGAGGTCGAGGCTGAGACAGCGGGGGGCGAAGGCGGCGGACTCGGGCGGGAGGGGCGCGTCGGGCATGGGGTCGATTTTGCGTCAGCGCGCACGCCGTGATGAGAGGCATCGCGCGTTCGAACGAGCCGGCCTGCACCGGGGCGTCGAATCGTTGCGGCAGCGCGATGCGCGGCTGCACCCGGCGCTCCGCCAGGCGGCGCTCCCGGCCGATAACCAGCGCGGATATGCGCAGCCGCGTGCCGGCCGCCGGCACCGCACGCAACCGCACCCGTTCGCGGCCCTCGGCACCGCGCTCGACGCTGTCGCTGCGCTCATCCGTGCAGCGCCCCGCAGCCCGGATTGCGCCGCGCGCGAAGCGCTGGAGCGTTCGCATCGCCTCCTCGCTCACTGGCAGCGACACCGCGTTCTCGCGAATGAGCGCATGATCCGCCTGCTTATCGACGCCCGAGCCCGACACCACTCGCAGCCGCCGGCCGCGCGGCGACTCGCGGGTCGTTGAACGCGCAGCGGCCCGGGCGGGGCCGGTCTGCGACAATTCGACCGCGGGACCAGGGGCCGGCGCACCGGCGGCCGGCAGCTGCGCCGACGCATATCTCAGGAACGACTCTCGCCGCAGGCGTTCCAGGTCTGTGCGGCACGGCGGGTGCAGGACGGGCAAGGCCGCGCCACCGCGCGGGCCTCGCGCAGCGCGAGGGCCCGCGGGAGCGCTGCGAGCGCCGGCGGAGGGCTTGAATCGATGGAGTGGTGGCTGGGCTATCTCGCGGTGGGCGCGTTCGCCGGCTTCTTCGCCGGGATGCTGGGCATCGGCGGCGGCGGGGTGATGGTGCCGTTGCTGGTGATGCTGTTCGACGGCCAGGGCATCGCGCGCGAGCACCTCATCCATCTCGCCGTCGGTACGGCCATGGCGAACATCCTGTTCACCTCGGTGTCGAGCGTGCGCGCACACGCACGCCGCGGCGCGGTGCGCTGGGACGTCGCGCGCGGCATGATCCCGGGCATCGTGGCAGGCGGGCTCGCCGGCACGCTGCTCGCGGGTTCGATCTCCACCTTCGCGCTGGCCGTCGCCTTCACGATCATCGTCTACGCCGCCTCGGTCAACATCCTGCTCGATCGCGCGCCGTCCTCGGCACGCGCGCTGCCCGGCGCACCGGGCCTGTTCGCCGCGGGCTTCGTGGTGAGCGGCGTCTCGTCGCTGGTGGCGATGGGCGGCGCCTTCATGACGGTGCCCTTCATGCTCTGGTGCAACGTCTCGATCCGGCAGGCGATCGGCAGCGCGGCGATGATCGGCTTTCCGATCGCGCTGGTGGGCACGGCCGGCTACGTCGCGATCGGCTGGAACGCCGGCGGGCTGCCCGCCTGGAGCCTGGGTTACGTATTCCTGCCGGCGCTTGCCTGCATCGCGAGCGCGAGCGTGCTCGCGGCGCCGCTGGGCGCGGCGGTGTCGCACCGCACCCCGACGCGCATGCTCAAGCGCATCTTCGGGGTGCTGTTGCTCGCGCTGGCGACGAAGATGCTGGTCAACCTGTGGTGAGTTTCGAACCGGGGGCGCGCGTTCAGATCACGCCGCTGGACGCCAGCGCCTCGAGTTCCCGCTCGCTGTAACCCAGCTCCTGCAGCACCGAGCGGGTGTGCTCCCCCGCCGCCGGGGGCGCGGACATCGGCGCGCGCTCGCGGTGCTCCAGGCGCGCGCCGATGTCCAGCGAGAAATGATCCTCGCCCGCGCCCGTCGCGGACAGGATCAGCTCGCGCGCTCGCAGGTGCGGCTCGGACAGCACTTCCGGCACCGTGCGCACCATGCCCGCGGGCACCCCCGCCGCGTTCAGCAGGGCCTCCCACTCGGCCGCGGTGCGCGCAAGGAGCGCCGCCTGGATCTCGGCGCCCAGCTCGTCGGCATGGTCCTCGCGCGAGGCCGTCGTGGCGAAACGCGGATCGTCCGGCAGGTCGCTGCGGCCGATCACCCGGCACAGGACGGTGAATTGCTGCTGCGTGTTGGCCCCGAGGGTGATCGACCGATCCTTGCTGGCGAACGTGTCGGAGGTCGGGCTGCGGTTGTAGCCGCGGTTGCCCGTCTTGCGCGGCTCCACCCCGGTGGTCAGGTAAGGTGCGACGACCGAGATCATCAGCACCAGCGCGCTGTCGAGCATTGCGACATCGACCAGCTGGCCGAGACCGGTGCGCGCGCGCTGCTGCAGGGCGGCCAGGATGCCGAACGCCGCGCAATACCCGGTGAAGGTGTCCACCAGGGGAAACCCGACCTTGGTGGGCCCGCTGCCCGGCTCGCCGCTGACGGTCATCAGGCCGCAGACCGCCTGCACCACGTGGTCGTACGCGGGCTGGTCGCGCATCGGACCGCTCTGCCCGTAGCCGGTCACCGAGCAGTAGATCAGGCGCTCGTTCAGCGGCTTGAGATCCTCGTAACCCAGGCCCAGGCGCGCCATCACACCCGGACGGAAGGTCTCCACCAGCACGTCGGCGCGCGCCGCCAGCCGGCGCACGGCCTCCACGCCCTGCGCGTGCTTCAGGTTGAGCGATACCGATTCCTTGCCGACGTTCAGGCCGATGAAAGGCGGGGCCCTGCGCGCGAACTTCGAGTCGCGGCTGTAGTGGCGCAGTGCGTCGCCTTCGCCGGGCTTCTCGACCTTGATGACGCGCGCGCCCAGCAGCCGCAGCAGGTGGGTACAGAAGGGTCCGGCCATCACCTGCGAGGCGTCGAGGACGGTCACGCCCTCCAGTGGCTGTTGCATCGATGCAGTATCCATTTGAGCCGGCGCGCCGCCGCGCCGAATTGTCCGGACAAAAGGATAATCGACATCCTCGTGCGCCGGGTCCGGGCTGTACTTGGCGCCACGGCAGAGGGCGCGCTTGATCCAGATCAACCCCGGTCGGCCCGCTTTTCCGGGACACTCGCACGCATCGGCGCTGATTCGCGAAAGCGCCGCGGGCGCGTTCGCATCGGAGCGCAGTCTCGCACTGATTCGCGCGAGCCCGATCCCGGGGCAGCCGGCCGGTGCAGGATGCGCAAGGCGACTTCGGGCCAGGAGCCGCTGCCGCGGTTCGTGCAACGCCGCGCTCGCCGGCGGCAATTCTGGCCCGCGATACAATCGACGCACACCACAGCGGAGGATACATGGCTACTCCCGAACAGACCGCGCGGCCGGGCCGCGCCGATGCGCCCTCCGCCACACGCCGGGCGCCGGGCTGGGACCTCGAGGCGGAAGTGGTCATCGTCGGTTACGGGGGCGCCGGCGCCGCCGCCGCCATCGAGGCGCACGACGCCGGGGCGCAGGTGCTCATCCTGGAGAAGCAGAAGGCCGACACGCCCACGTTCGTGCATCACACGCCCAGCAGCCGCATGTGTGCCGGCGCGCTGCTGGTTCCCTCGGACGTGCCGCTCGCAGCGCGGCACCTGGAACTGGTGTCGCTGGGCAACACGCCGGCGGACATCTGCCAGACCTGGGCCGAGGAGATGTCGCACAACCTGGAGTGGGTCGAGAAGATAGGGGCCCGGTGCGAGCCGCTGTTTGCGACCGGTGAGACGCCCATGTACCCGGGGCAGGAAAGCCTGCAGCAGACCTTCACCGCGGGCGCCGGTCCGGGACTGTGGGCGGCGCTGGAGAACGCCGTGGAAAAGGCGAGGAAGATCGAGGTTCTCTACGAGTGCCCCGGCAGGGAGCTGGTGACCGACCCCGAGACCGGCGCGGTCCTCGGGGTCCTCGCCCTGCGGGAGGGAAACAACTTCGCGGTGCGTGCGACGCGAGCGGTCATCCTCACCACCGGCGGCTTTCAATGGGATCCGCAGCTGCTGCGGGAGGCCTTCGGTTTTCCGACCGCCTGGTACGCCAATCCCGGCAACACCGGCGACGGCGTGCGCATGGCGCAGAAGGCCGGCGCCGCCATGTGGCACATGGACGCCTGCGGCGGGCGCTGCATCCCGGTGACGGACATGGTGCCCAATCCGGTCACGGGGCGCTACACCGCCCGGCCCATCATCGCCGTGGACAAGTACGGCCGGCGCTTCTTCGACGAGAGCATCATCGAGACGCGCACCCACCAGATGTGGCGGGACGCGGTCTACCTCGACTCGAAGCTCGGCCGCTATCCGCGCATTCCCTACTACCTGGTGTTCGACGAGAAGGGAAGGCTGGCGGGCCCGCTCGGTCGAGCCAACCCTCGCGGACTCCTCGCCGACGGCAGGCCGCACCATTTCTACGAGTGGAGCCAGGATGCGAGCGCGGAGGTCGCCAAGGGCTGGATCATGAAGGGCGACACGATCGAGGAGCTGGTGGCGAAGATCACGCAGGATCCGCAGAGCGAGGCTTTGATGGACCCGGCCGTACTGAAAGAGACCATCGCCGAATACAACGCGTGCTGCGCCGCGGGCGAGGATTCCCGGTTCGGCCGGCCGAAGGAATGGCTGCAACCGCTGGGAACGCCGCCGTACTACGCCATGAAGATGCTGCCCGGCGGCATGAGCACCCACGGCGGGCCGAAACGCAACACCCGCTCCCAGGTGATGGATCCCTTCGGCAAACCGATCCCGAGGCTGTACGCCGCCGGTGAGCTGGGCTCGATCTACTACTTCCAGCCCTCGGCCGGCTCCACGCTCGGCGAGGCGCTCGCCTTCGGGCGCATCGCCGGGCGCAATGCCGCAGCCGAGACCCGGCAGGCCGGCGCCAGCGCTCAGGCGGCATGAACGCCGCCCGCTCGGGTGGAATGAACGCCGCCCGCTCGGGTGGAATGAACACCGCGCGCTTGGGTGGAATGAACACCGCGCGCTGAGCCGGACCGATCGACGGCCCGCCGAGATGCAGTCGCCGCCAGCGGCGCTCATCTGCCGGCGCGCGCTCACTGCGATCCGAGTGCCGCACGGGCTGTTAGACTGACGCCCCCGCGCGCAGGCGCCCGCCCCGAAAAACGCCACCCATGCCAGGTCCGCTCTCCCACGTCCGCGTCCTCGACCTGTCCCGCGTCCTCGCCGGCCCCTGGGCGGGCCAGAACCTCGCCGACCTCGGTGCGGAGGTGATCAAGGTGGAGCGCCCCCGCACCGGGGACGATTCGCGCGGCTACGGCCCGCCGTGGATGAAGGACGCCACGGGCGAGGACACCAGCGAGGCCGCCTACTTCATGGCGGCCAACCGCGGCAAGAAGTCGATCACCGTCAACCTCACCCATCCCGAGGGCCAGGCCCTGGTGCGGTCGCTCGCCGCGCGATGCGATGTCCTGATCGAGAACTACAAGGTCGGCGACCTCGATCGCTACGGTCTGGGCTACGAGGCGCTCTCCAGGCTCAATCCCCGCCTCGTCTACTGCTCGGTCACCGGCTTCGGCCAGACCGGCCCCTGCAGGGAGCGGCCCGGCTACGACTTCATGGCGCAGGGCATGGGCGGTCTGATGAGCGTCACGGGCGAGCCGGACGGCGTGCCCGGCGGGGGGCCGATGCGCGTGGGAGTGCCGGTGATCGACATCTTCACCGGCATGTACGCCACCATCGCCGTGTGCGCGGCGCTCGCGCAGCGCGCCGAGTCCGGCAAGGGCCAGCGGCTGGACCTCGCCCTGTTCGATTCCTGCCTCGCGCTGCTCGCCAACCAGGCGATGACCTGTCTTGCCACCGGCGCCTCGCCGGGACGCATCGGCAACTCGCATCCGTCGATCGTGCCCTACCAGGTGTTCCGTACCGCAGACGGGGCCGTGATCCTCGCCTGCGGCAACGACAACCTGTTCGGCAAGTTCTGCGCCGTCGCCGGCTGCCCCGGGCTGGCCGCCGACCCGCGCTTCGCGAAGAACGCCGAGCGGGTGAAGAACCGCGAGGTGCTGGTGCCGCTGCTCGCCGGCATTTTCGCGGGGCGCACGACGGTGCAGTGGGTGAGCGCGCTCGAAGCCGAGGGTGTTCCCTGCGGCCCGATCAACTCCATCGGGCAGGCGCTCGCCGAACCGCAGGCCGCGGCGCGGGACATGCTCGTGCGCTTGCCGCACCCGCTCGCCGGCGAGGTTCCGCTCATCGGCAGTCCGATGAAGTTCGGCGGCACCCCCATCCGTCACGAACTCGCACCGCCCTTGCTCGGGCAGCATACCGACGAGATCCTGGAGGGCCTCCTGGGTATGGACGCCCAGGCGCGGCAGCGGCTGCGCGAATCCGGCGCGCTCTGAACCTCCCGGCCACGGCGGCGGCGCGTGTTCAAGCACAGGATCGGGCGCTTCGGAATATCCGCACGTCAGCCGCGCGCGCCGGGCGCGATCCGAGATCCGGCGAACGCAGAATCCGAGGTGAGGAGGAACACATGGGCATGATGGTCGAGGGCAAGTGGGTGGACGACGACGCGAAGTACCGCATCGATGCGAGGGGCGCGTTCGTGCGCCCGGATTCGAGATTCCGCAGCGTCGTCACACGCGACGGCTCGAGCGGCTTTCGCGCCGAGCCCGGCCGCTACCACCTGTTCGTGGCGCACAACTGCCCCTGGGCGCACCGCGCGCTGATCGCCCGCGCGCTGAAGAGGCTGGAGGACGTGGTCTCGCTCACCAGCGCCGACCTGCCGCGCCGGCAGAGCTGGACCTACTCGGTCGGGCTGGACGACATGAAGCCCACGGACGGCGCCTTCCAGTTGCATCAGCTCTACGCGGCCGCGGCGCCGGACTACACCGGTCGCGTCACGGTGCCGACGCTCTGGGACCGGCAGCGCCGCACCATCGTCAACAACGAGTCCTCCGAGATCATCCGCATGCTCGACACCGAGTTCGCGCAATGGGCCGACAACGGCATCGACCTCTACCCCGAGCCGCTGCGGCCACAGATCGACGAGATCAACGCCTACGTGTACCAGCACGTGAACAACGGTGTGTACCGCTGCGGCTTCGCCAGGTCACAGCAGGCCTACGAGGAGGCATTCGCCCGGGTGTTCGAGGCGCTGGACACGTTGGAGGCGCGCCTTTCGAAGCAGCGCTACCTGGTGGGGAACACCTTCACCGAGGCGGACCTGCGGCTGTACCCGACCCTGGTGCGCTTCGACGCGGTGTATCACTACCTTTTCAAGTGCAACCTGCGGCGGCTGGAGGACTATCCGAACCTGTCGAACTACGTGCGCGACCTGTATTCGCGCCCGGCGTTCCGGGACACCACCGACATCGATCGCATCAAGCGCGGCTACTACGCCAACCAGGCGGTGAACCCCGCGGGCATCGTGCCGCTCGGGCCGGTGCTCGACTTCTCACGCGCGCACGACCGCGACCGCTTCCCGCGGGAATAGCCGCGCGCAGTCCGCGGCGCCGTGCGGGCCGACGCAGCACACCTGCCCGCTTGCGTCGCGACGCCCTCCACCACCCGGAGCGAAGTCGCACGCGCGTTTGGATGCTCGGCGCGCATGCTGCGCCGGCACGAGCGCCGCTTCGATGAAGGGGGGCTCGCTGCCCTGGGTCGCGGCAGCGGCTACCCGCGCGGT
>JADLDQ010000470.1 GCA_020846575.1 Burkholderiales bacterium | reverse complement strand
TCTCGTGGGCCAGGGCCAGCGGCCAGCAGAACTCCTGCGCCATGCCGCTCGGAAAATCGATGATCCGATACAGCCAGAAATTCCGGTCGAAGCACCCGTAGGTGGGGCTGTGGGGGTTCCGGTCCTGCAGCGTCAGGATCTTGGGGATGTTCTGAAGCGCGGCGCGGGCGAAGAGATCTTTGCGGCGGGTCATGGCGCCTAAGGTTGTAGGCGAACCCCCGGGACAGGCAAGGATTGTGCGGGACGTGGCCAATGGCGCAGCAATTCCGCCATCTGGGTGGCGGAAACGACGGCGGGTCGCCCGTAGTCCCTGCCCTCGTGGATGCGCTGAAGCACGGGTTTCGGGATCTCGCCCATGCGCTTGGGGACCAGTCCGCGCCATGGCTGGTGGACATGGAATCCGTGGCCCCGGCCCTTCCACGCATCGCCCTCCAGAATCCAGTGGGTCACGCCATACTTCTGCTGGAAAGCCAAGACCTTGCCGGGGTCATCGGTATACCATGCGACAAAGGCGTCGCGGATTCGCCCGGCGGCCGATTTGTAGAATCCCAGGTGATAGGGGAGGGCCAGCTCGACGGAAGCCACCGTGCGAGAACCGAAGAGCAGGGGGGGGGCGGAGGACAGTTCGCTTTCCGGGTACACGGCCAGGACGGCCCGCTCGGGCGGCCCGATCTCCCACTGGATCTGCCCGGCCAGGCGACCGTCATCGTAGCTCGCGTGCCCCACCCAGACCGCCAGGCCGAAGACCGCCGCCAGGGCTGCCGCCCGGATCGGCCAGCGCCAGCGCGAGAGTGCCGCCGCGAGCAAGAGCGCGGACAGGACCGTCACCGAAAACTGCACGTATCGGCTTGGATGGAATAGCCTGTGCCAGAGGCCGTGGGCCGCGAAGAACAGGATCACCGACGCCGCGAGCCACGCCGTCATCAGCGCGCGCCCCCGGGGGGACCACAGTGACGGCAGCAGGCGTCCGAGCGACGGCGGCACTTTGAAGAATGTCATGACGGCGCACGCCCCAACGATCAGCCACGGGATCTCGGAGTCCCGGTTCACGAGGCCGCCGCGG
>JADLDQ010000469.1 GCA_020846575.1 Burkholderiales bacterium | reverse complement strand
TGGTTATGGCGTCGCCCTCCAGACCGATCAGGGTGTAGGAGAGGCTCGCCTCCGGGTTGAGGTGATATCCGGCGGGAAACTTCACGTCGACTACTATTTCCCCGGACGAATCAGCCTTCACCGAACGCGCGGCGAGTTTGATCTGCTGCACATGGGGTCCGAGGGAGCTCTTTGGTCGTGTCGCCGGCGCCCCGGCGGCGCTGGTCGACTTGAGCGGCGGACGCAAGCCGACGATCTGGACCGTGCGCAGTGCGCCGGTCCTTAAATCGGCAACACGCACAGCCTGGTTGTTGGTATCGGCGATGTAGAGGCTATCGCCGACGGCGGCGAGACCGGCCGGCTCCGATAGCTGTCCTTCCCGCCCGTCTTTGGAGCCAGGCTTCCCCGTGCCGACGAAGCTTGCCACGGTGCCCCGGGCCAGATCGATCACCTTGATTTTGTGATTGTAACTGTCGGCGACATAGAGTTTGCCTCCGTGGAAGAGTACCCCGAGCGGATGTTGCAGCCGGGCCTGTTTTGCCGCGCCGTCTCTGTCCCCGAACTCGAAGAGACCCTCCCCGACGATTGTTTTGACCTCGCCCGCCGGATTGGTGTCCGCAACCCTCACCGCGCTCACCTCGCTGTCCGCGAAGTAGAGATGGGCACCGTCGGTAGTTATACCGCTGGGCTGGGCCAGCGCAGCCGATTTCAACGGCCCGTCGATGATGTCCTCGCGCCCGCTTCCGGCGTACGGCTGGATCTTGTCTCTGTCGAGGTCCAGCACCCACAATTGGTGCGGGCCGGCCATGGCGATGTACAGCCTTTTGCCGGCAAACGTCAGATCCCAGGGCGAGCTTATGGATGTATCCAGAGCCTTGCCGCCTCCGCCGCGCACTTGTGGCTGGTGTCCCGTGCCGGCAATGGTCGTGACCTTTCTGGTTCTCAGGTCGGCGGCGCGAATCAAATGATTCTCGGTGTCGGCGATGTAGAGAATTTCGTCTCTCTCAGCCAGCCCCTGCGGGTGATGGAGGGTTGCCCGGGCGAAGTCGCCGTCCGCCGCCCCCTCGGCCCCTGAGCCGATCACATCGAGAAGCCGACCTT
>JADLDQ010000213.1 GCA_020846575.1 Burkholderiales bacterium | reverse complement strand
GCTCAGAATGACTGGAGCTGCTGCTCGGTCGGCTCGGCGCAGCAGTACCACGGCTCGGACAGGTGCGGGATGGGTTCACCGAGATCCTCCGGCAGCGCCGGCGTGAAGCGGCCGGCGGCCTCGTGCGCCATGCGCCAGATCGCGGCGAATGCCCGGCGGCGCGGAACCGCTTCGCGCTCGAAGCGCGCCACTTCCTGCTGTACGCTGCGTTGCAGGCGATCCACGCGCGGGTCGCGGTGGATCCAGGGGTAGCCGAGAAGCGCGGGGTCGAAGGCGAGCAGCATTTCCCTGAAACCCGGGAGCCGCAAAAGCCACGAGCCTTCGGGAACGAGCAGCCGGATCGCGAGCTGCACCGGCGGCACGCTCTCCACGAGCCGCAATGACGCGAGCCGCTCGAGCAGCGCGATGTAGCCCTCCAGCGTCGTCCAGGGCGTGAAGGCGACGAAGGTCGGCGCGAGTGCGATGCCGGCTTCGCGGGTGAGCGCGACCGCGCGCTCGAAGTCCCGGCTGGTGTGGTTCTTGTCGAGCCGGCGCAGGATGTCGTCGTCCACCGCTTCGACCGCGGAGGTGACGAACAGGCAGCCGCTCGCGCGCAGCTCGGGCAGCAGGTCGCGGTGCTCGATCAAGTGCTGGATCTTGATGGTCGCGTCGAAGCTGACATCCGGAAACGACCGGTGCAGGGCGCGCGCCAGGCGCAACCCGTGCGTGGGCCCGTTGAGGAAGTCCGGGTCGCCGAAGGACACGTGGGCGGCGCCCTCCAGCACCTGCTGGCGGATGTCGGCCAGGACCGTCTCGAGCGGTACGACGCGGAATACTCCCTCGTACACCGGGACCACCGGGCAGTGGCGGCACAGGTGCTTGCAGCCGCGGCTGCCTTCGGCGAACCCGGCGATGCGTCTTTCTCCGCCGGGCAGCACGAGGTGTGCGTAGCGCGATAGCGCCGGCAGGCCGCTGCGGTCGGGAAGCTCGAAGGCGATGCGTGCGAGGCTCACCACCGGCTCGCTCTGGCCTGCGGAAATTCCGGCCGCCTGCAGCCTGCGGCACAGCGACAAGAGGGCCGGCTCCACTTCTCCCCCGAGTACCGTGGCCACGCCCAGCGAACGCAGCAGCGCCTCGTTCATCGGCGCGTACAACCCGTAGACGCACAGGTGGGCTTGCGGGGCGAGCCGGCGCATGCGCGGCAAGGCCTCCAGCGCGATGCGCGTGGCGGTATGCATGCCGACATAGATCGCCACCAGGCCCGCGCCCTGCAGGACGGCGGCGTCGAGCTTCTGCAACGACAGGTCGAGGCAGACCACCGCGAAGCCGTGGCGCTTCAGCCACGCGGCCGGCTGCGCGAGCGCGAACGGCTGCCGCCCGAGCTCGTAGGCGTTGACCAGAACGACCTTGAAGGCCGCCGCTACTTCGCTCTGGGGCGCGGCCCGAAAGGCTCCGGACCGGGCTCGCGGCTCGATCCCGCCTTCTCCAGTCGCCCGAGGTATTCCCGCCATAGCTCGTCGCGGTTCGTGCCCAGCCAATAGAGGTAATCCCAGGAATAGATGCCCGCGTTGTGCCCGTCGGAGAACACCGGCTGGATGGCGTAGCTGCCGACGGGTTCGACCGACGCGATGCGTACCTCGCGCTTGCCGGTCTGCAGCACCTCCTGCCCCGGCCCGTGGCCGCGCACCTCCGCCGACGGGGAGTACACGCGCAGCAGCTCGTAGCTCAGCTCGAAGCGGCTGCCGTCCGCGAACGCGATCTCCATTACCCGCGAGGTCTGGTGCAGCTTGATTTCGGTCGGTCGTGGCGATTCACCTTGCATCGGCGCCGCCTGCCTGCGATGCGGCTGCGCCACGCAACCGGCGGCCGGGCGCGCTCCGGCGCCGCAGGAACGGGCCTGCGCCTGGCGCACGAGGTACGCGCACGCTCTCTTGCCGGCCAGATCGAGCCGTTTCTCGTTCACGAGTCACGTCGGGTGGGTGAGTCACTGCCGCCAAGTCTCCTTCGATGCGTTCGCGTGAATCCGCTTGTCGTGCCCGCCCTGACAGCGCGGGCGTTCGTGCCCTTCGGTCTTGCGGCCGGACTCGATGCACTCGAGCACGTGCGCGACGCTCCAAGTATGCACTGGCGCGGGGCCCGTTTAAACCACTCGGCGAGTAGGTCAATACCGCGAACCGTGGCAGGCCGTCCGAGCCGATCGGCCGCGTGTGTCCTCGGGTGCCGTGTATGAGTCGAGCGCTCGAACCGCCGCGCCCGCGAAGCCCTTGCACCATGGGCGAACTCACGCCGCACGTCGCCAGCCCGGGGCTATGCACATCCCGCGCGCGCGAGCGGTGGAATAATGCCGCCGGAGGGTGTGTTTTTCCGGCGCGGGCATATCGCGGCCGGATGATCGGCCGGGTGCCCCGATCCATTCATCCACCAGAACCAGGAGGAGAGCCCGTGAAACTCCAGTTGAAGTCCTTGATTGCCGTCGCGAGCCTCGCTGCGTCGCCCGCTCTTGCCTTCCACTGTCCGGCCGACATGGCGAAGATCGACGCCGCTCTCGGCAGGAATCCCCAGCTCCCGGCCGCCGCCTTGGCCGAGGCGAAGAAGCTGCGCGCCCAGGGCGAGGCGCTGCACAAGGCAGGCAAGCACCAGGAATCGGTCGACACCCTCGCCAAGGCGATGCAGCTGCTGAAGATCTAGGGACCCGCCGAACCAGGGTCCTACTCCGGCTCGTTGTGCATGAGGTTCCCTCTGACGTGGGGGATAGACAAGGGGGCATAGCCTCCTTGTTCAGACCTTCCCTGGCGGCGGCAGGGTGCCATGGAAGCCGCGGTCCACCCCCTGCCGCGTTTCATGCCGGCGCGCTCTTCGCGCCGCGGTTCTTCTTCGTCCTCTCGCTCGCGGGTGAGGCCGCGACGAACCCGTTCGCGCCCGTTGGATTCGAGCGGGTTTCCAGGATTTGCGGGTCGGACACTGCCGGGAACGGGGCGGCGGATCGGTTCGCGCGCCGGCGCCCGGGGCCGGCGCCCGGGGCCGGCGCTCGGCGCCGGCGCCCGGCCTGTGCCGTGCAGGCGGGCCGCGCGGTTTCCAGGGCAGGGGCTGCCGGCCTAAACTGGGCGCCAGACCCTGCGCGGTTTCGCGGGGTCGCCACAGGATGATCGCGCTGCATGCAACAGATCGGCAAGTTTCAGCTGCTGAGGGTGATCGGCAGGGGCGCCTCGGGCACGGTGTACCTCGCGCTCGACACCTTCTCGGGAAACGAGGTCGCGCTGAAGGTGCTCGATGCGTCGCTGGTGACGAGCTCGGGCCGTGAACGCATCAACAGCATGCAGTTCATGAACGAGGCCTCGCTCGCCGGCAAGCTCTCGCACCCGCACATCGCCGCCATACTCGAGGCCTCGGTCAGCGAGGACTCCGGATACATCGCGCTCGAGTACGTTCCCGGAGGCGATCTGTCGCAGTACACCCTGCCCGGCCAGCTGCTCTCGCCGGACGACGCCATCCAGGTCGCGTTCAAGGCCTGCGGGGCGCTCGACTACGCATTCCGCGAAGGCATCGTGCACCGGGACATCAAGCCGGCGAACATCCTGGTCGTGAGCGGCACCAACATCAAGGTGGCGGACTTCGGCGCCGCCTACCAGTTCCGGGTGCCGGAGGCGCGCATCGCCAACATCGGCTCGCCGGCCTACATGTCGCCGGAGCAGATCCGAGGCGAGCCGCTCGGCCAGTACAGCGACATGTTCTCGCTCGGGGCCGTGCTGTACCAGCTGTTCAGCGGGCAACGGCCCTTCGTCGCGAGCAAGGTCGAAGCGCTGCTCGCCAAGATCGTCAGCGAGCAACCCGTTGCGCCGAGCTCGCTGCGACCCGAAGTCGGCGCCAACATCGACGAGATCGTCCTGAAGATGATTGCGAAAGCCCCGCAGGAGCGCTACCCCTCCTGGGCGGAGCTGGCGCTGGATTTCGCCAAGGCTGGACGCCTCAGCGTGTACCAGCGTGCGATCCAGGACAGCGAGAAATTCATCGCTTTGAAGAAGGTGCAGCTGCTCGATCATCTGGACGATGCCGAGATCTGGGAGCTCGTGCATGCGGGGCGGTGGTCGCGGCTGCCGCCGCGCACCGCGATCGTGCGCGAAGGCGGCAGCGGAGCGAGCCTGTACTTCATCGGCAGCGGCAGGGTCAAAGTCACCAAGCAGGGCAGGCTGCTCAACGTGCTCAACGGCGGCGAGTGCGTGGGCGAGATGGCCTACGTCAAGGAAGGCGCATCCACGCGCCAGGCGACGGTGGAGACCATGGAAGACGTGCTGCTCGTTGAATTCGAGCGCCATTCGGTCGAAGCGGTCAGCCTCAGGTGCCGCTACCAGCTGTGCCTGGCGCTGATGCATTCGCTCGTCGATCGCCTGTCGCTTGCCGACGAGCGCGTGATCCGGGCGGGCTGATCCGCGGCCCGGGTCCAGCCGCCAGGCAGCCCCGCGATGGCAGGCGTCGCGCGGCGTCCGGCCGGGGTTCGGCGTCTACGGCCGCGCGTGCCTGCCCGCGGCCGCATCCCTGCCTGCGCACGCATCCCTGCCTGCGCACGCATCCCTGCTCGCGGGCGCCTGCCTGCCCGCGGGTGCGCTCCGGGGCCGGATTACCAGCGGATCTTCCAGAGCTTCCCGGTGATCGGACAGCGCACGTCGGGATCGACGACGAGGTCGATCAGGTAGGGCATCCCCGCGGCGAGGCCGCGCCGCAGCGCCGCTGCGATGCCGGAAGGATCCTCGACGCGTTCCCCTTCGGCGCCGAAGGATCTCGCCACGGCGACCCAGTCGGGATTGTTCAGCCGGGTCCATACCTGCTTGCCCGCGAACAGGGCATTGGCGATCTGGCGGTTGGCGTTCAGGTGCCCGTCGTTCATCACCACCAGGACCACCGCGATCTTCTCCATCACGGCCGTCGCCAGCTCGGTCACGTTGTAATGCAATCCGCCGTCGCCCTCGATGCAGATCACCGGCCGCTCGGGCGCGGCGAGCTTGGCGCCCAGCGCAATGGGGAAACTGCAGCCCACCGCGGAATACTTCTGCGACAGCAGAAAGCTCGCCGGCCGGTAGGACTTCAACGCGTGCACGGCGAACTCGCCGTTGTTCCCCGCGCCACCGGTGACGATGCCCTCCGGCGGCAGGGCGGCATTGATCTCGCGCATCAGGCGCAACGGATCCACCGGCCGGGCGGCGGAGGCGGTGCTCGCGTCGAGCTTGGCGATCCAGCGATCCTTGCGTTCCTTGAGTTCGGGGTAGCGCGGATGCCGCCGGTAGTCCGGCACGCGCGCTCCGGCGCGGAACCGCTCGAGCATCTGCGCGAGGACCCGCCTCGCGTCGCCGACGATTCCCAGGGCCGGCGGGTAGATCCTGCCGATCTCCTGCGGATCGATGTCCACGTGGATCAGCGACTCGGGCGATTTGAGCGACCAGTCCTGCATGGCGATCTGCGAGAAGGTGCAGCCGATCGCACACCAGCAGTCGGCCTGTGCGAGATACTCGTTGGCGATCGGCCAGCCGAACGAACCGCAGGTGCCCAGTGCGAGCGGGTGGTCCTCGGCGATGACGCCCTTGGAGGCGCTGCGGCCCGATGACACCGGCAGGCACGCGGCCTCGGCCAGTGCGCGCAACTCCTCGCCCGCGCCGGCCGTGACGACCCCGCCGCCGGCGAGGATCACCGGGCGTTTCGCGGCCGCGAGCAGTTCGCAGGCGCGTGCCACCGCGTGCGGGTCGCCCGCGGGCGGCGCCGCCGGTTCGATCCGGCGGATGGGCCCGAACTCGGCGCTTTCGACGAAGCGGTCGAAGGGAACGTCGAGCACCACGGGCCGGGGCCGGCCGCTGCCCGCGAGCAGGAACGCCTTGTTGACCGCCGCGGCGAGGTCAGCGGTGCGCTGCACGCGGTGCGACCACTTGGAAAACGGCGCGTACATCTCGGCCGAGGGCGTGTCCTGGAAGTCGCGCTTGCCCACGGCGTCGGAGGTGACGTTTCCGCCGATGACCACCAGCGGCACCGAGTCGGCATAGGCGGTGATGACCCCGGGCGCCGCGTGCGTCATGCCGGCAACGTGCCACAGGCAGGCCGCGCGCGGCGCGTTCCTCACCTTGTTGTACCCGTAGGCCATGTAAGTGCCGTTGGTCTCGGTTCTCGCCGGGACGGTGCGGATCGAGCCGTCCCGGGCGAGTTCGTCGGCCAGTTCCATGACCGTGTGCCCGGTGATCCCCACGACGAGTTCGACCTGGTTCGCTTTCAGCGCCTCGAGCACCGCGCGCGCACCGCTCATTGTCGCCATCTGCATGCTCCCTTCAGTGGATCGTGTGGGTAGCGCTTCGGCCCGCTTCACAGCCCCGGCTCGACCAGGAACGTGGCGATCGTGGGAAATGCGACGACCGGTACGGCGATCCGGCACATCGACACCGCGAAGCGCAGCGAGCCCATGATGACCTCGCGCAGCGAAATGTCCGGATTCCCATGATCCAATGCGCGACCCACGCGGCTGGCCCGGCGGCGGCGCCGGCACGCGCAGCTCGGGCGCGATAAGAGAACGCTCGGCTAGGCGCCCAGCGCTGTGTGATCCAGTCTCATTCGGGCTTCAGGCCGGCGTTCTGGATGATCCTGCGGAACGTTTCGATGTCCTCGCGCACCATCTTCGCGAACTCGGCGGCGCTGGTACCGGTGACCGGCATGCCGGCAGCCTCGAGCTTCGCGCGCACCTCGGGCGAGTGCACCGCTCTGACGATTTCGCCCGACAGGCGCGCAACGATCGACTCGGGCATCTTCGCCGGGCCGAAGAAGCCGAGCCAGGAACTCGGCATCACGTAGCCGGGCACCGACTCGCCGATGGCCGGCACCTCGGGGACGCTCGGCTGGCGCCTGGCTTCCACCAGCCCGAGGATCCGGATCTTTCCGCTGCGATGATGCGGCAGCGCGGTCGAGAGCGTGGTGAACACGATCGGGATCTGAGCGCCGAGCAGATCCTGCATCGACGGGCCGGCGCCCTTGTACGGAACGTGCACGATGTCGAGCGCGCCCACCTGCTTGAGCAGTTCGCCCGAGAGGTGGTGCGGCGAGCCGGTGCCGGAGCTGCCGTAGGACAGCTTGCCCGGCGTCTTCTTCGCGTATTCGATCAGCTCCCTCGCATTCGCCGCGGGAACCGAGGGGTGCACCGCGAGCGCGATCGGCACCTCGACCGCGGCGGTGAGCGGAGTGAAGTCCCTGACCGGGTCGTAGGGCACCGTCTTCGACATGAACAGCGTGATGCCATGGGTGGCGCCGGTGCCGAGCAGGAAGGTGTAGCCGTCCGGCGCCGCGCGCGCCGCTGCGGCCGAGCCGAGCATGCCGCCCGCGCCGCCCATGTTCTCGACGAGCAACTGCACGCCGAGCGCATCCGGAAGCCTGCCGGCGACCGCTCGCCCCAGCAGGTCGGTGGAGCCCCCCGGCGGATAAGGCACGATCAGCCGGATCGGTTTGGCGGGCCAGGATTGCGCCGCCGTACTGGAAGCGAAGAACGCTGCTGCGGCCAGCAGCACGGCCGCGGCGAATCCGAGCCTCGACATGAATGGTCCCCCCGGTTGCTTCGCGGATGGCGCACGCGGTGTGCGGCGCGAATTGCCTGCCGCGGCGATTGCCCGTAGATTAAGCGCAGGCGTTCGGCCGCGTCAACGCAAGGCAGGAGAACGGACTTGGAGCAAGGCAAACCGCTGGCGGGCCGCACCGCCATCGTCACCGGTTCGGGCCGCAACATCGGCCGCGCGATCGCGCTCGAACTCGCCGCGCGCGGCGCCAGCGTGGTGGTCAACGGCCACCGCGACGCGGGTGCGGTAAGCGCCGTGGTGGCCGAGATCGAGCGCGCCGGCGGTCAGGCGCTCGGCGTCATGGCCGATGTCGCCTCGCACGACGAGGTGAGGCGCATGGTGCTGGACGCGGTGGGCCGCTTCGGCTCGGCGGACATCGCCGTGTCGAACGTGGCGATGCGGCCGATGCAGCCTTTCCTGGAGATCAGCCTCGAGGACTGGGAGCGCGTACTCGGTACCAACCTGACGCCCGCGTTCTATCTCGCGAGGAACGTCATTCCGCACATGCGCGCGCGCGGCTGGGGCCGCATCGTGCTGATCTCCGGCTTCGACGGCTTCTGGGGCCAGGTCACGCAGCGGGCGCACAACGTGACCGCCAAGGCCGGTCTGCACGGCCTCGCCAAGGCGCTCGCGCGCGAGTTCGGCCCCGACGGCATCACCGCGAACACGCTCGCGCCGGGCGCGATCGACACCGAGCGCGACTGGTCGCAGTACGCGCACCAGCCGCGCGAGGCGATCGCCAGGGAGATCCCGCTGCGGCGCATGGGCGGGGTGGCCGAGGTGGCGGCTGCCTGCGCGTTCCTCGCCTCCGAAGGCGGCGGGTTCGTTTCGGGGCAGGTGCTGCACGTGAACGGCGGCCACTACATGTACTGAGGTCACGCGCGCGCCGGCTCGAGAATCGAGCGCGGTCATCCGCTCCCCGTTGGAGCGGCGCCGGTCGGTAATAAAGCGATCTGGATCAAGCGAGCACGCGCGGCGCCCACAGGCGCCGCGCGCCGCGGATCGCGGGGTGAGGTGCGCTTGGACGCCGTTGCCCGCCCGAGCCGTTCTAATCGCTCCGGGCGATCGCCGGCATTCCCAGGATCTTCGCGATGGAAGTCGTGTTGGCAGTCTGCTGTCTGAGCGTGGCCGCGAGTTCTTCGGGCCCGCCGGTTCTCACGTCCTGACCGGTGGCGGCGATCTTCGCCGTGATGGCGGGATCGTTGATTGCCTCGATGACTTCGGCACCGATGCGCCGGCGCAATTCGAGCGGCATTCCCCGCGGACCGTAGAGCCCGGCGGTGGTCTCCACCGCCAGCAGGGGATAACCGGCTTCGACCACCGAAGGAATGTCCTTGAAGAGCGGCGAGCGCTGGCGCGCCGCGATCGCGACACTGCGGATCCTGCCGGCGTCGATCAGCGTGCGCACCACCGCGACCGAAGAAAGCAGGAACTGGATGCGGTCCTCGGCGAGGTCGCGCGCCGCCTGCACCACGTCTTTGTAGGGCACTTTCCTGGCATCGAGCTTCTCGGATTTCAGGAACGCGTCCATGGTGAACTCGGGCAAGCCGGCCGCGCCGGCCGCGTTGTACTTGCCCGGCAGGGCGCGCGCCGCGCGCACGAAATCGGCCACGCTCCTGGTGGCGGACGCAGCCGGGACGCCGACCGACAGAACCGTGTCGGTCAATCGTGCGATCGGCGCCAGGTCCCGCTCCAGGTTGTAAGGCAGCTTTTCCTGGGTGTAGGGGTGCGCAAGGAAGGATGCAGTGGATGCAAACAGCAGCACGTGGTCATCCTGTGCGGCAACGAAAGCGCCCATCGCGATCAGACCGTCGCCGCCCGGCCGATTGTCGACGATGACGGGCTTGCCCCAGCGCGCGCCCAGGCGCTCGCCGAGCAGGCGTGCCGAGACATCGGTTGCCGTACCGGTGCCGAAGGGCAGGATGAACCTGACGTTGCGCTGGGGCCAGGTCTGCGCGCCGACCGGTGTGCTCAGAACAGCGCAGATCGCCGCCCCGAGCGTGGCGAGCTTCCACAGGCACAGTGCATTGCCCGGCGAAGATGCTGTCTTCCATGACATTGTCCATGACATCGTAGCCATTTCTCCCTCCCTTTATTGGGGATGGACCCCGTTCCGGAGTGAACTGGGGGTGCGCCCCTTCCTGGTCGCCGCTGCGGTCGCTCACCTCACTCGCGAACCCGGAATGACCGGCAGCAGCGGGTGCGACGGGTGATCATTTTCCGGGTAAACCTTGTGCGTCCTCGGGGTGATCATCTTCCGGGCAAACCTCGTGCGTCCTCGCTCTGCCGCAAGGCAGGTGTGCGGCAACAGCACTTCTCGCGCTCCCCGAACCCGGCCGCGACGCCGCCGCACGATGTCTTCCACATGGATTGCCTGCGATGTGTGTCCGAACCGGCGCAAGCGCCTTGCGCTCAGAGCCCCACCTTCCTGCTCGCGGGCGAACAGCGGGGAAAGGGCGCGAAATAGTGGGAATGCTTGCCTGCGCCTCCGGTGATGACGGTGAGAAACTGCCGGGGCTGCATCGTCACCGGGCTGAGCGTATCAGGGCTGAGCGTTCCGACTCGCTCTGCAAGGCCATCCCTGTGAGGTCCGCCCCTGGGCCACGCCGAGAGGGGGCTGCGCACGCGCTCCCAGAATCTCCTCTTGAAGACGTCCTGGCTCCATCCGCCCCCTGCAACGAGTGCGGCGTGCTCCGGACCGATGCCGATCAGGTAGTGGCGATCCATCTGGTTCACCTCGCAGGGCCCTCCCACCGCCGTCAATGGGCTCACCAAGTGCGCCCACCACTCGAGGTGCTCCTCGGGGGTGGCGCTCCAATGGTCTGCGTTGTCCGCAGGCGGGTAGGCCGCCATGAATGTCACGACGCTGTCGCCCCGGTCGAACCCCCGCTGCACGTGCAGCGGCTGCCAGCCCTCGGGAAGCGCATCCTCGTTCTCGGCGAAGAACCAGCAGACCAGGTCGGAAGGCGCCCCCAGCGTCGACTTGTCGGGGCTGGGAGACTTCGCACCGCCCACGATGTCCGCGATCAGATTGATCGCGTACCCCATCGATACGTTCGGGTGGTGGTCCGCACCAGCGGCGCCTTGTCGCGAGGCGATGCCGATCTGCTTCACCACCGGGCCGTTGACGATGACCACGGCCGAGGTCGTCGCCGTGGTTGTGGCCGCTCCGACCCAGTTGACCTCGGGTTCCAGCATGGCTTCAAGCGCCGCGATCAGTACAGGCATGTATTCGGGCCGGCAGCCGGCCATCACGGCATGCGCCGCGGCGAGCTCCACGGTGAGCAGACCCATGCGCGGCGGGACCTGGCCGATCACGGCGTGCGTTTCGCGCTTCGTCGCCCGGACCATGCGTGCCACTGCCTCGTGCGTCGGGGGCAGGATGGGCAGACCCAGCGACCATCCCTTCTCGAAGAAGAACCTGTTCAGTTCGTGAACGCTGCCCTCGAAGCCCAGGCCGCCGGCCTCGCAGGGCGACTCCGGCGAGCGCGGCCGCGGCTGCCAGTGCAGCGCCGTTCCCAGCAGCTCCTGCACTGCGTCATCCGCTTTGCGCCGGACCTCCTCGGCGGGGATCATCCCCACGGGATGCGGAACCGAAATGAAGGGATAGCCTTCGGCGGCGCCCTGGCTCTGCGCCGTGACCTTGCCCAGTCCCACGAACTCCGAGGTGAGAACCGTGACGGTCGGGATCTGCAGCCGTTCGATGTTGAGCTGGTCAACTACCAGCCCGGTGGTGCAGGACCCTCAGTCGCCCTGGGAGCCGATGACCAGATCGGGTTTGAGCGCCAGGATCTTCCCGGCGAGCGCCATGCTCGCCTGCTGGCCGGTGCTGGTAGGCTCCAGGCTCTCGGGCACCGTTTCCCAGGCCTTGACGATCCGGATCCCCTCGACCTGCTCGGCAAGCTGCTCGCCGACACGTTCGAGAAAGACATTGCCGTTGTGCTTGCCGTTCCACCTGAGAACGACCGTCTTGCCGCGCAGCGACTCGGGCCTGGCGCCGAGTTTCAGCGGCGTGACCCGGATGGCGCCCTCGGGATTGACGAGATCCCAGACCTGCCTGGGCTGCGCTGCGCTCGCGCCGCCCGCACCGATGTCGGAAGGCGGCTCGGACTGCCGGGTGTTCATCGCGAAACGCCTCCCTGGAATTGTCCTGCTGCCGCGCTCGAAGCAGAAAAGCGCGCGGGTCACGCTGGAACCGGTTCAATTGCGGCACCCGCCGCCGTAAGAATACTCCCGGGCGGGCGGGAATGCGCGACGGGGGAAATCAGCCGTGCGCCTGGTCCAGGCGCATCACGCCGATGTCCCGCCGCGGTCTTTCGGCACGAGGACCTTCAGGCCGGCAAGCTTGCGATGTGGTTCCGGGAGATGCGGCGCTTGCACGGGTTCGCGCACGCCTCGCGTGAGCTGCTGGCTTCACCCTGATGCCGAGGCCGGGCCTGGCGAGGCTGCGGTCTACTATGCCGGGCATGCGAGTCGCGCTGTCGCGGGAGCGTTCCTCGCGGAGTTCGAGCGCGTTCGAGATCGGCTGGTCGAGAATCAAGCACGTGGGCCGCACGCCGACAGCGGTCTGCGCGCATGCCACTTCGATCGGTTTGCCTACTCGCTCATCGACGAGCCCAGCGAATCCTGCCCACAGATCTACGCAGTTGCCCATCAGCACCGTGAGCCGGGCTACTGGGCCGCGCGCTGACCATGCTCAGCGCTTGTGGTTCGGCAAGAGCGGCGGCAATGCGCAACCCATCGTTCCTTCCCGACGTTCAACCGCCGGCTTCTCCCTCTGTTGCCCGCGCGTGAACTCGAACGTTGGACATCAGAAACACGGTCAGTTGCGCTCGGCCGTCTCCGAAGCCGGATTCCGCTTGCACGCTCGGCCTTTGCTGTCACGTGATGCGTGATGTATTATGCGCGGCATCCGATTCAGAAGCAGGTGAATCCGTGCGGACCACGCTCACCATCGATGACGATATCCTTGCTGCCGCGAAGCATCTCGCCGAGCGCGAACACAAGACCGTTGGTGAAGTGATCTCCGCACTCGCCCGGCAAGGCCTGACCCGCCCGACGCGCGGCAGCAAGACGGAGCGAAACGGCGTTCCGCTTCTTGCAGTCCGGCGTGGGGCCTCCCCGGTAACCATGGAGCTTGTCAACCGATTGCGCGACGAGGCGCCGTGACGACCTTCCTCCTGGACGTGAATGTCCTGATCGCGCTCGTCGATCCTGCACATGTTCAGCATGATCAGGCTCATGACTGGTTCTCCCGCACCGGGCGCAAGAGCTTCGCGACTTGTCCGCTCACCGAGAACGGTCTCATCCGGATCGTCGGCCACCCCAAGTACCCGAACACGCCGGGGCCGCCGAGCGCGGTGATACAGGCTCTCGTGGCCATCCGCGGCTTGCCGGGACACGCCTTCTGGCCAGACGGCGTCAGCGTCGCCGATCCCACGTACTTCGCGCCGGCACTCCTGTCCAGCCATTCGCGGGTGATCGACAGCTACTTGCTCGCCCTGGCGCATGCGAACGGCGGGCGGCTGGCGACAATGGACACGAAGTTGGCCACGGAAGTCGTTGCCGACGGGAAGGCTGCCTTGGAGGTCATCTGAGAGTGGTCTGATGTCTGCCGAGAAGCGCCCTGCGATGCGTTGACCTGCGGCGATCGGTTCATGCGGCGGGTTGTTCGAGCG
>JADLDQ010000212.1 GCA_020846575.1 Burkholderiales bacterium | reverse complement strand
CGCTGCGTATTGTCGTTGCCGCCCATGGCGCTCACCTTGCGCAGCGACGACGTCAGGCGCAGCACCTCGACGTCCGCATCCTGCTTGCGGGCCTCCAAGGTCAGGCTGACCCGGTGCCCGGCCGCCGGTTGCACGATGAACTTCGCGAACCCGCCCTGCTCCTCGAGGCGCAACCGGTTGGGCCGCGTGCGCATGGGATCGACGCTGGCGTGATCGCCCTTGTTGTCGAACTCACGGGCGCGGGTCTGCGTGTAGCCCAATACCCACTGCAACGATTCGCCGCGCCCCGCGCCGAGCGCCGTGGCCGTCGCGCCGTCGTTCGTCCCGTTGTAGCCGAGCTGCGCGCGTGCGCCGAGCCGTGCGTCGCGCTCCAGGAGATCGTCCGGATCGAGAGTCAGGAAGCCCACCACGCCACCGATGGCGTCCGAGCCGTACAGGCTCGAAGCCGGACCGCGCAGAATCTCGACGCGCTTGAGGAACCCCAGCGACGGTCCGAGCGGCGCGTTCATGGTGAAGTTGGTCGGGCCGCCGCCGTTGTAGAACGCGGGGAGCTGGATTCCGTCCACCAGCTGCAGCACGCGGTTGTCCTCGATGCCGCGGATGTTGGGTCGCGTGGCCCCGAAGCGGCGCGCATCGCGGCCGAACGCCACGTCGGGTTCACCACCGAAGAGTTCCGTCTCGTCGGCCGGCAGTCGGGCATCCACGCTCTCGCGGCCGATGCGGGTGATCGTCGCGGGAACCTTCTGCGCTTCGGTCTCGCTGCGGGTGGCGGTGACCACGACCTCGCGCAATGTGGTGTCCTTGGGCTTCGAATCCTGCTGGGCCGATGCCGGCAGCGTCAGCCCGGCCAGCGCCAATGCGGTGAATGTCGCGGTTTGCGAAGTAAGCACGTCGGCCAGCTCCTCTGGTGCAAAGTGCTGGCTAGCGGCGGGAGAACCCCGCTCGTGCTGGCTGGCGTTAAAAAACGTGAAAGTTACGGGTTCTTACGCGAACCGGTTTTCCCTCGGGTCTCGGGTGCATGCGTTGACATGTGCGCTGCGTCGAAGGATTGGAGGCGTTCAGCTCGCATGCGGCGCGGCCGGCGGGTCCGCCCGCCGCGCCGCCCAGAGGCCGAGCATCACCAGCGCGACCGCCAGCAGCTGCGCGCCCAGCGACTCGAGCGTCGGGTGAATGCCGAGCAGCGGCAGCGTGAAGAAGGGCACCGGGCTCATGCTGACGGCGCCCGCCTCCTGCAGCGCCGCCATGCCCTGCCCGGCGAACACCACGGCGAGCGCAGCGATGACGATCGACATCACCGCAAAGAATGGCGCAAGCGGAATGCGAAGGCTGTACTTGAACAGCGCCCAGCCGAACACGGCCAGCACCACCGCGGCCGCGCCGATGCCGCCCAGCACCGCGGCATGACCGTCCTGCCCGGCTTGCAGCCAGAGCGCCTGGTAGAACAGCACCACTTCGAAGATCTCGCGGTACACGGTGAGAAAGGAAACGCCGGCCATCGCCCACAGCGTGCGTTTCTCCAGCGCCTGTCCCACCCGCTCGCGCAGGAACGCGGACCAGGCCTGCGCCTGCGTCCTGCCGTGCAGCCAGTAGCCCACGTACAGCAGCGTCACCGCCGCGAACAGCGCGGTGATCCCCTCGGTCATCTCGCGGCCCGCGCCGGAAACCTCGATCAGGAAGGTCGCCGCCGCCCAGGTCGCCGCGCCCGCGGCGAGCGCGGCGATCCAGCCCGCATGCACCCAGGGCAGCGCATCGCGCCGGCCGGTGCGCGCGATGAAGGCGATGATGGCGGCCAGGAGCAGAATGGCCTCCAGACCCTCGCGCAGCAGGATGACCAGGGAACTGCCGAAGGCGACTGCGGGGTCGAGCCTGCCCGCTCCGAGCCGCTCTTCGGCCTGCGCCAGCAGCGACTGCGCACCCGCGACGCGCTGCGCGAGTTCGTCGGCGGGCACGGCCTGCGTGATGGCCACGCGCACGGCCATCATCTCGCGCTCGATCGCCAGGCGCAGCGGCTGGTCGACGTTGTCCAGCGCCGATTCGACCAGCTCGAACCCCTCCAGGTAGGCCGAGGTAGCCGCATCGCGCGCCCGGGGTCGCTCGCCGGCGCGGTACTGGCGCAGCGCCTCCTCGAGCACGCGCCGCGCTGTCTGGAGAGGCGCCGGCTTCGCGCCGGCGAGGGCCTGCGGATGCGCTCGCAGGTAAGCCTGCACCCGTCGCGCATTGGCGCCGAAGCGCTGCTCCACCTCGCGCGCGGACAGGCCCACCACGTTGGCGAGGTCCGGGAACGCGGTGCGTGCCTCGCCCGCCGCCCAGAGCTGCTCGCCTTGCGCGACCTGTTCGGCCGGCGCACCCATGCCTGCGATGTGGAACGCGAGCGCCCAGCGCTCCTCCTCGGACAGCTTGCCGAAGGAGACCATCGAAGTGCCCTCGACCCCCAGCGTGATGGTGTTGTACAGACCATAGACGCTGCGCTGCGCCATGCGCGCGCTGTCGTGAAAGTTCGAGGGCGCCGGATCGAGCCCTTTCGCGGCCGCACCGTCGCCGCGTCCCTGCGCCCCATGGCAGGCGGCGCAGTCGCGCTCATACAGGACCCGCGCGTCCCCGGGCCTGGGCGCCTGCCGCGGTACGACCTGGATGCGATAGGCGTCGATCAGCGCCCGGCGAAGCTGCCCCGCGGTATCGGCCACGGCGCCCGGCGGCACCTTGTCGCGGATGAGTCCCGCGAGCGACTGCGACTGCGCGACGAGGCGATCGCGCTCCGGGCGCACGGGGAGCGCGCGCACGCGCTCGCTCACCTGGGCGCTGAATTCGGTCATCTCGCGATACTCTTGCGCATCCGCGATCGCGCCGTTGCGGACCGCACCCTCGTAGTCGACCCCGATGTAGTCGAGCAGGTGCAGGATGGTCTGGGCGCCCTCCTGCGCGGGCGCGGCGGACGCCCAGGCGATGGCCAGGACCAGGGCGATTACGAGGGTGGCGGCGCGGCGCATCGCTCAACGCTCCCGGGACGGGTCGGACACGAACCCGATGCGCGCGAGCCCGGACCGGGAAGCGGCCGCCAGCACCTCGGCGACGTTCCGGTAGGGCGTTTCCCGGTCGGCATGGATGTGCAGTTCCGGCTGCGGCGACTGGCGGGCCGCTGCGGCCATGCGCGCTTCCAGCCCGGCGCGATCCAGCGACTCACCGTTCCAGCGCACCGCGCCCGCCTCGTCGATGGAGAGCGCCACGTGCTCGGAACGGGTGACGTTGGGCTGGCTCTGCACCCTGGGAAGATCGATCTTGACCGCGTGAGTCAGGAGCGGCGCCGTGATGATGAAGATCACCAGCAGCACCAGCATCACGTCGATCAACGGGATCATGTTGATCTCCGCCATGGGCGCTCCCTCGGCGTCTCGGTGGAACCCGCCGAACGCCATCTCAGTGCACCCCGGGTGCGGTGGGCTCGAGGTCCGCGGGCAGAGCGGCCGCGGGCGCGGCGCCGTCCTCGCCCAGGTGCGAGCCCGTGGTCAGAATGGCGAACAGGTCGTGCGCGAACGCGTCCAGCCTGGCGAGCAGCAGGCGGTTGGAGCGCACGAAGGTGTTGTACCCGAGCACGGCCGGGATCGCCACGGCAAGACCGAAGGCGGTCATGATGAGAGCTTCGCCCACCGGCCCGGCGACCTTGTCGAGCGTGCCCTGTCCCGAGAGCCCGATGGCCACGAGCGCGTGGTACCCCCCCCAAACCGTGCCAAACAGTCCGACGAAAGGCGCGGTCGACCCCACCGATGCGAGCACCGTGAGGCCGGACTCGCAGCGCGCTGTCTCCTCGTCGATCACCCTGCGAATCGCGCGCGTCACGAACTCGGCGCAGCTGCCGGCCTCGTTGAGCCGGTTTGCGCCGTGACGCGCATGGTGGCGCGCCGCGACGATGCCGTGCCAGGCGAGGTGCGAAAACGGCTCCTCGGGATGGTGCTCCTCCAGGTGCGCGGCCACCGCGTGCACCGAAGGCGAATTCCAGAACGCCTCCATGAAATGCGCGCGGCGCCGCGCCACGCGCCAGGCGTGCAGCGCCTTGACCACGATGAGATACCAGCTCGCCACCGACATGGCGGCCAGCACCGCGAGCGCCGTGCGGCTGACCGCGTCGGTTTGAGCGAGAAACTCGACAAGTCCGAGGGCTTGAGAAGGTTCCACGCGATCACCCTTCGAGTGCAAAAGAAATCGGGACCAGCACCCAGGCCTCGATCGGTTCGGCGCCGCGCCGAGCCGGGACGAACCGCCAGTGGCGCACGGTGCGCAGCGCCGTTTCGTCGAGGCGGGCAAAACCGCTCCCGGTGCGTACCTCCACCGCGCGCGCGGCGCCCTGCGCGCTCACCAGCACGCGCAGGATCACGCGGCCCTGCTCACCGAAGCGGCGCGACGCAGGCGGATAGGCCGGCGCCGGATTCTCCAGGTAAGCCGCATCGAAACGCGGCGGCGTGACCGCTTGCTGAGCGGGGGCAGGCGCCGGCCGAGTGATCGGCGCCGCAACGGGCGGCGCCGGTGCCTGTACCGCCGGCGCCGGCGCGGGGATGGGTCCGAGAGGTGCCGGCGGCGCTGGAGGAATCACCGCGGGTGCGGGTGCGGGTTCGGGTGCGGGCGCCTGCACCGGGATCGCCGCCACGAGTGGCGGGGGTTCGGGCTGCGCAACCGGCGGCAGCGGCGCAGGTGGCGCAGGCGGCTCTGGCGCACGCGCTCTGGGCCGGGATCTGGGCCTGGGGGCTTCGGGCTGAGGTGCGAGCAGGCGCACCATGATCGGGGCCGCGTCGCGCAGTGCATGGCGCACGGGCGCGTATGCCGTCAGTGCGAGAAGGATGACGGCGTGGGCCACCAATACGACGGCAAGGCCCGTCCAGCGCGAGGCCGCCAGCCCGGCGCGCACGTAGCAGTGCGCCGGCATTCCCCGGCTCTGCGCGTGCGCGCTCACCGCAACCGGCCGCCCCGGCCGGCAGCGCCCGCCGCAGGGTTCCAGGTGTTCGGCGCTGTGCTGCGGATCTCCCGTATCACCTGTATCACCTGGCGCGCACGCCGATGTTCGGCAACGCGGCGCAGCGGCCCGGGGGCGCGGCGTGCGAGGCGCGGGCTGCCGCTGCGCCCATGCGGGGCCATCGGGCACGGCGCGGACAAGACCACTGTCGTCACGAGGCGTTCGTTCATCTCGAGTGCCTTCACCGGGTTTCTCATGCGGTGAGAATCAGCTTGCCGTTGCGCGTCCGGCGCAACCGGTATTCGCGCCCGAGGTGCTCGATCACCAGTTCGCCGCCCTCGCCCAGCAGCTCGGTGCTCGAGATCCGGCGCGGGGCTGCCCGTCTGGCGGGCGCCGGGGCCTGCGTCGCGTGGGGATCACCCTTCGAGCGGGCGGCATTCGGCGGAAGCATTTTTAAATAATAATGATTCTTATTCGCGTTGTAAATGAATTAGTTTTCTGGAAATACATTTAAAAGGCTTGTACACCATATAGTTATGATAGTTGTCGCGTAGTTTGACTTAGATCAATTGTCGTTCACATTGCAATTATTACTTTCTCACCTGATAATTCGTCTCATCAATCAGAGGTGCTTGCGTGTACGTCTGCGTCTGCAACGGCATCACCGATCGCCAGCTGCGCTCTTACATCGAGGAGCACCGGGCCTGCTCGCTGTCGGAGCTCAAATCCGAAATGGGCATCGGCAACCGGTGCGGCCGCTGCGAAAGCTGCGCAGTCCAGTACCTCGAGTGCGCCGGCGATGCGGCCAGGGAGCGCTCGGCACTCGCCTGAGACCCAGGCTCGGCCCCGGCTCGAAACCCCTGCCGCGAGGCGGCAGAGCATCCCTGCGAGCGCGTTCGTGCGCCGGCCGATAGAATCGGCCCCGCGTTCAGATCCCGGCCGGGTGGCGCCTCGGCCACCGAAATTCCCCGGAGCGAGATCCATGAAAGGCGAAGCCAAGGTCGTCGAGCACCTCAACCGCGTACTGAAGAACGAGCTCACCGCGATCAACCAGTACATCCTGCACTCCCGCATGTTCAAGAACTGGGGGTATGCCAGGCTGGCAGAAAAGGAGAAGCACGAATCGATCGACGAGATGAAGCACGCCGATGCTCTCATCGAGCGCGTCCTGTTTCTCGAAGGCCTGCCTAACCTGCAGGACCTGGACAAACTGCTCATCGGCGAGAACGTACAGGAGGCGCTGGCGTGCGACCTGAAGCTGGAGCAGCGCGCTCACCTGGACCTGCGCGAGGCGATCGCCCATTGCGAACGCGTCCCGGACTACGTCTCCAGGGAACTGTTCGAGAACATTCTCGAATCCGAGGAAGAGCACATCGACTGGCTGGAAACCCAGCTGCACCTGATCGGTGAGATCGGGATACAGAACTACCTGCAGTCGCAGGCAAGCTGAACGCGCCGCCGCGCCCGGCCCGGGCGCGGCGCGCTACTGCAACTGGTAGAGCACTTCCACGTTCTCCGGCCGCAGCCACGCGACGAGTTCCGCCAGCAGGCCGTCATCGGGCCGGATGCGCCATTGCTCGGGCAGGCGCATCTCGACGCTCGCGCCGCAGGTCTCGTAGCGGATCGCCACCGGGCAGTTGCCGCTGCGGTAGGGCGCGAGCAGCGCGCGCAGCCGTGCCGCACCTGCCGCCCCTTCGACCGAAACCGCGCCGTTCATCGACAGCCGCAGCACGCGAGCGAAGCGGTTGCGCGCCTGCGCGAGGGACAGGATCCGGTCCGCCTGCACGCGCACGCCGCCGCTGAATTCGTCGCGGGATACTCTGCCCTGGATCACGACGGGGCTGTCCTCCTTCAGGTGCTCGCGGCTCTCCTCGTACACCTCGGAGAACGCCGTCACCTCGACCTGCTGGCTCGCGTCGTCCAGCAGGATCACCGCCATGCGGCCCCGGCGCGTCTGCTGCAAGCGCGCGCCCGCGACGATGCCGGCGAGGAGCACCGGCTCGGGCCGCGGCGCGAGCTCGGCGAGCCGGCAGTGCACAAAGGCCGCGAACTCAGCCCGGTAGTGATCGAACGGATGTCCCGACAGGTACAAGCCGAGCGCGAGCTTCTCCTGCTGCAGCTTCTCGGCTTCGGTCCAGCGCTGCGCCGCGACCATCGAGTCGGCCGGCAGATGTCCCTCGTGCGCCGCGCCGAACAGGTTCGCCTGCCGTGCGTGGCGCTCGGCGTGCTCGCCCGCCTCCAGCGCGACGCCGACCGAGGCAAGCAGACGCGCGCGGTGCTCGTCGATAGCATCGAAGGCGCCCGCGCGCACCAGCGCCTCGATCGCGCGGCGATTGACGATGCGCCGGTCGATGCGCCGGCAGAACTCGAACAGATCGCCGAACGGCCCGTCCAGCGCGCGCGCCGCGAGTATCGCCCCGATCGCCGATTCCCCGGTGCCCTTCACCGCCCCCAGGCCGTAGCGCAGGGTGCGCTCGTCCACGGGCTCGAAGCGGTAGCCGCCGCTGTTCACGTCGGGCGCGAGCACCACCAGGCCGTTGGCCGCGGCGTCCTGGCGGAGCTGGCCGATCTTGTCGGTGTCGCCCATCACCGCGCTCATGTTCGCGGCCATGAACGCGGCCGGGTGGTGCGCCTTCAGCCAGGCAGTCTGGTAGGCGACCAGCGCGTAGGCGGCGGCGTGCGACTTGTTGAAGCCGTAGCCCGCGAACTTCTCCATCAGGTCGAACAGCTGATCGGCCTTCTCCGCCGACAGGCCGTTCGCCGATGCGCCCGAGCGGAAGGTGCCGCGGTGCTCGGCCATCTCCTCGGGCTTCTTCTTGCCCATCGCGCGGCGCAGCAGGTCGGCCCCGCCCAGGGAGTAGCCACCGATGATCTGCGCCATCTGCATCACCTGCTCCTGGTAGACCATGATGCCGTAGGTCTCGGAGAGGATGGCCTCGACGCGCGGGTCGGGATAGTCGAAGCCCCGGCCGTGCTTGCGCTCGCAGAACTCGGGGATCAGCTCCATCGGGCCGGGGCGGTACAGCGCCACCAGCGCGACGATGTCCTCGAATCGGTCGGGCCGGGCGCGCTTGAGCAGGTCGCGCATGCCCCGCGATTCGAACTGGAACACCGCCGTGGTGTTGGCCGAGGCGAACACCTGGTAGGCGCGCGCGTCGTCGAGCGGGATGCGCGCGAGATCGAACCCCGGGTCGTGCAGCCTGCGCACGTGGCGCGAGGTCCAGTCGAGGATGGTGAGCGTGGTGAGGCCCAGGAAATCGAACTTCACCAGTCCGACCGCCTCCACGTCGTCCTTGTCGAGCATCGACACCGGGTTCTCGGAACCCTGCGCGACGTACAGCGGGCAGAAATCGGTGAGCCGTCCCGGCGCGATCAGCACGCCACCGGCGTGCATGCCGACGTTGCGCGCGAGGCCCTCCAGCTGCATCGCCAGCTCCAGCAGCTGGCGGGTCTCCTCGTCGGATGCCTCGCGCTGCTCGATCTGCGGCTCGACCTCGCGCGCGTAGATGGTCTGGCGGTCGTCCGGGTCGATGCGCGGCCGCAGGGTCACCGTCTTGCCGGGCTGGAACGGAACGAGCTTCGCGAGTTCGTCGGCGCGACTGTAGGGCCATTCGAGCACCCGCCCGGCGTCGCGCACCACCGCCTTGGCGGCCATGGTGCCGAAGGTGGCGATCTGCGACACCGATTCCCTGCCGTACTTGCGCCGGACGTAGTCGATCACCCGGTCGCGCCCTTCCTGGCAGAAGTCGATGTCGAAATCCGGCATCGATACCCGCTCCGGGTTGAGGAAGCGCTCGAACAGGAGCTTGTAGCGCAGCGGGTCGAGGTCGGTGATGCCCAGCGAGTACGCCACCAGCGATCCCGCCCCCGACCCCCGGCCCGGGCCGACCGGGATGCCGCTCGGGAAGGCCTCGTCGCGCAGCGCCTTCGCCCAGTTGATGAAGTCGGCGACGATGAGGAAGTAGCCCGAGAAGCCCATCTGGGTGATGGTGCGGATCTCGAACTCGAGCCGCTCGAGGTAGGTCCCGCGCGCCGCGGCGCGCGCCTGCGGCTCCGGGTACAGGGCCTCGAGCCGGCGCGCCAGGCCCGCGCGCGCCTGCGAAGCCAGATGCTCTTCGAGCCCCACGCCGCAGGGCGTCGGGAACAGCGGCAGCTTCCAGCGGCCCAGCTCCAGCTCCAGGCTGCAGCGCCGCGCGATCTCGACGCTGTTGGCGAGCGCCTCGGGCAGATCGGCGAACGCCTCGGCCATCTCGGCGGCGCTGCGGAAGTGGCACTGGGGCGTGAACGCGCGCACGCGCCGCTGGTCCGCGAGCACGAAGCCTTCCGCGATGCACACCCGCGCCTCGTGCGCGGTGTACTCCTCGGGCGCGAGGAACTGCACCGGATGGGTCGCCACCACCGGCAGCGACAGGCGTGCGGCGAGCCGCACCGCACCCTGCACGCAGCGCTCCGTGTGCGGCATACCCGCGCGCTGCAGCTCGATGTAGTAGCGTCCCGGAAACAGCCCCGCCCAGGTGCGCGCCAGCCGCTCGGCCTGCGCCGCGTTGTCCTGAAGGATCGCCGCCGATAGCTCGCCGCAGGGCCCACCGGAAAGGCAGACGACACCCCCGGTACCCTCGGCAAACCAGTCCGCGCGGATCTCGCCGCGGCCCCGGTGCGGGTTTTCGATCCAGGCGCGCGACAGCCAGTCCGACAGGCGCCGGTAGCCCTCGCGCGACTGCACGAGCAGCAGCACGCGGTGCGGCTTGTCGCGCTCGACTTCGTTGGTTATCCAGGCATCGCAGCCGATGATCGGCTTGACGCCCGCAGCGCGCGCCGCCTTGTAGAACTTGACCAGGCCGAACACGTTGGCGAGGTCGGTCAGCGCGAGCGCGGGCATCCCCTCGTCAGCCGCGCGCCGCACCGCCGCGTCGATGCGCACCACGCTGTCGCTGATCGAATACTCGGAATGCAGCCGCAGGTGAACGAAGGAAGGATGCGCGAGCGTTGGATGCGGCATGGCGTGTCTCGAAGCAGCGCGAAGTCGCGGAAATTCTACACCCCCGAATTTCTGCGGCCGCGCGCATCGCCCTGCCGGCGCGCCGGGACGCCACCGCGTCGAACGCGGTTTCGACGCGCCGGCGCGAGGCGCCGCCGTGTCACCCGGCGAGCGGCGCCATCGCGCGTTCGACAACCGGGACGCCAGCGCCCTGATGCGTCAACGCCGGCGGCGGTCCCCCGTCTTCACGAAGGCACGCGCCTGCCCGCACTGAAGCGCGCGTCTTTCACCTGGAAGCGGGAATCCACCAGGTGCGGTGGCTCCTCTTGCATCAAGGTGCTAGACGAGGCGAACCGGCGCGGCGCCGGCCGCCCGCGAGACGATCTCCCCGATGCGGTAGACGCGCTCGCCTGCGGCCTCGAGCGCCGCAGCGGCCTCTTGTGCCGCCGCTTGCGGCACCACCGCGACCATACCGATGCCGCAGTTGAACACCCGCAGCATCTCCTCATCGGCGATGCGCCCCTCGCGCTGCAACCATTGGAACACCGGCGGCAACTGCCAGGCCTCGCGGCGCAGCACGGCGCACGCGCCATCGGGCAGGATGCGCGGCACGTTGCCGAGCAGACCCCCGCCGGTGATGTGCGCGAGGCCTCTCAGGTCGACGCGTTCCATGAGCGCGAGCAGCGCTCTGGCGTATATACGCGTGGGTTCCATCAGCACCGAGCCGAGGCTGCGCCCTCCGAGGTCCGCTTCCAGGTCCGGTCGCACCCGCTCCAGAACCCGCCGCACCAGCGAATAGCCGTTGGAATGCACGCCGCTGGAAGCAATGCCGAGCAGCGCGTCGCCCGGCTGGATGCGCCTGCCGTCGATGATCCTCGACTTCTCGACGATGCCCACGGCGAAGCCCGCCAGGTCGTATTCGCCGTCGGGATACATGCCGGGCATCTCCGCAGTCTCCCCGCCGATGAGCGCGCACCCGGCCAGCTCGCAGCCGCGCGCGATGCCCCGGATCACCTGCGCCGCGACCTGCACGTCCAGGCGGCCGCAGGCGAAGTAATCGAGAAAGAACATCGGCTCGGCGCCCTGCACCAGGATGTCGTTGGCGCTCATCGCCACCAGGTCGATGCCGATCGTGTCGTGGCGGCCCAGGGCGAAGGCGAGCTTGAGCTTGGTGCCCACCCCGTCGGTACCGGAGACCAGCACCGGCTCGCGGAATCTGCGCGAGACCTCGAACAGCGCGCCGAAACCGCCGATGCCGGCCAGAACTTCCGGCCGCAGCGTGCGGCGGGCGAAGGGCTTGATCGCCTCGACCAGCGCGTCGCCCGCGTCGATATCCACGCCGGCGTCTCGATAGCTGAGGGAATCGGGCTGCGCGGTGGTCAATTCGGTGAAGTGCCGCTAAAGTAACGGGTTTTCCCCGCGATTCTACTCAATTCGCGCCGGCGTCCGGCGCCGGCGGACCTTCGCGGGCGAGCGGCTCCGCCGCACCGCTGACATGCAGCAGCTGATCCTGGAACTCGCACCGCACCCGGCGCCGACGCTCGAGAACTTCGTCGCGGGCGCGAATGCCGCCGCGCTCGGCGCGGTCCGCGAGGCGATCGCGCGCCGCGAGCGCGCCGTCTACCTCTGGGGCGAGGCGGGCAGCGGCAAGTCGCACCTGCTGCACGGCTTCGTGGATGCCGCCCGGCGCGCCGGACTCGCGGCCGCGTACGCCGCGCCCCCCCGCATGGAGGCTCTGGAGGCGAGCGAAGCGCTCGCCGCGGACGACGTGCAGCGCCTCGACGCCGCGGGCGAGGCGGCGCTCTTCGAGTGCTTCAACGCGCTGCTCGCGCGCCGCGGCGCGTTGCTCGCCGCGGGCGACCGCCCCGCGGCCGAGCTGCCCCTGCGCGAAGACCTTCGCACCCGCATCGCCTCGGGCATCGCGCTGCAGCTTCGGCCGCTCGCGGAAGCGGACAAGCGCGCCGCGCTGCTCGCCCGCGCCCGCGAACT
>JADLDQ010000211.1 GCA_020846575.1 Burkholderiales bacterium | reverse complement strand
CCTCACCCATTCGCTGCACTACGGGCTGTCGGTATTCGAGGGCGTGCGCGCATACAAGACGGTCGATGGAACCGCCATCTTCAGGCTGGCCGAGCACACCGAGCGCTGGTTCAACTCGGGGAAGATCTACATGATGCAGCTGCCCTACGACAGGGCGACTCTCATGGAGGCGCAGCAGGAAACGGTGCGCGCCAACCAGCTCGAGGAGTGCTATATCCGGCCGATCGCCTTCTACGGGTCGGAGAAGATGGGCGTCTCGCCCAAGGGCGCGCGGGTGCACGTGGCGATCGCCGCCTGGCCCTGGGGCGCGTACCTGGGCGCCGAGGGGCTGGAGCTCGGCATCCGGGTGAAGACCGCCTCGTTCGCACGCCACCACGTCAACGTCACCATGGCGCGGGCCAAGTTCGCCGCCACCTACGCCAACTCGATCCTCGCCAACGCCGAGGCGGTCGAGCACGGCTACGACGAGGCGCTGCTCCTGGACGTGGACGGCTTCGTCGCCGAGGGCGCCGGCGAGAACCTCTTCATCGTCAAGGGCGGCAAGCTCTACGAACCGGAGATCGCCTCGGCGCTGATGGGCATTACCCGCGATTCGGTGATCCAGATCGCCCGGGAGCTGGGCTACGAGGTGATCTCGCGGCGGCTGACGCGCGACGACGTGTACATCGCCGACGAGGCCTTCTTCACCGGCACCGCGGCCGAGGTCACCCCGATCCGCGAGCTGGACGGCCGGATGATCGGCGAAGGCCGCCGCGGCCCGATCACCACCCGGATCCAGCAGACGTTCTTCGACGTGGTGCGCGGCAAGGCGGCCGGGCACCGCGACTGGCTCACCCCGGTATACGAAGGCCGGAGCGTCAAGGCGAAGGCGCAGGCGTGAACACGGAACAGAAGGCCCGCACCGTGGAGGTGCGCGAGAGCGACCTGCCGCTGCACTGTCCCACGCCCGAGACGCCGCTGTGGCGCATGCACCCGCGCGTGTTCCTCGATGCCGCCAGGACCGGCGAGGTGCTGTGCCCCTACTGCGGTACGAAGTACGTATACAAGGGACCGGCGCGCGCCGCGCACTGACGCCGTCCGAGGCGGCGCGCCGCGCCCGGCGCCGGGGCCTGCGTACTCCGCCGCGCCCTTCGCGCTTTCACCTGTTGTTCGACGCGGCGCGCCGAGCCGATCATCGCTTGGCGCGGCCGCGCGATCGTGCCTAAACTGTAGCGTCCCGGATCCGCCTCGGGCCCACCGCATGCCTCAGATCCTGATCGTCGCTCCCAGCTGGGTGGGCGACACGCTGCTCGCCCAGCCGCTGCTCGCACGCCTGCAACAGAAGCTGCCCGGAGTCGTCATCGACGCCCTCGCCCCGGCGTGGACCGCGCCGCTGCTCGCCCGCATGCCCGAGGTTGCCGAGGTGATCCAGACGCCGTTCGAGCACGGCCGCCTGCAGCTCGCGCAGCGCTGGCGGCTCGGGCGGCGCCTGCGAGCGCGCCACTACGACGAGGCGATCGTGCTCCCCAACAGCTTCAAGTCGGCGCTGGTGCCGTTCTTCGCCGACATCCCGCTGCGCGCGGGATACGTCGGGGAGTCGCGCTACGGCCTGCTCAACATCACCCACAAGCTGGACGAGAAGAAGCGAATCCTGATGGCCGAGCGCTACGCTCAGCTCGCCGAGCGTCCCGGCGCACCGCTCATCCTGCCGCTGGCGCGCAGCACGCTGATCGTCGATCAGGCGAACCTGATCATCACCGTCAGCCGCCTCGGCCTGGATCGGCGCCGATCGGTGATCGCGTTCTGCCCGGGCGCGGAGTTCGGCCCCGCCAAGCGCTGGCCCGCGCGGCACTTCGCCGAGCTGGCGCGGCGGCTCGGCGCGCAGGGCCATGTGGTCTGGCTGATCGGTTCGGCGAAAGACAAGGCGCTCGGCAGGGACATCGCCTCGCTTTCCGGCGGTGCCGCGCTGAACCTGTGCGGGCGTACCGATCTGGGCGCGGCCGTGGATCTGCTGTCGGTCGCGCGAGCGGTGGTGAGCAACGACTCCGGCCTGATGCACGTGGCCGCGGCGCTGGACAAGCCGCTGGTCGCGCTCTACGGCTCTTCGAGCCCCGAGCACACGCCGCCGCTCGCCGCGGCCGCGCGTATCCTGAGGGTGGAGGGACTCGCCTGCAGCCCGTGCTACAGGCGCGAATGCCCATTGGGCCATTTCCGCTGCATGAACGAGCTCGCGCCGCAGCGCGTGCTCGCCGAGATCGAGTCGAAGCTGGCCTGTAAGCCGGGTTCTGTCGGGAGTCGCCTCCCGTGACGGTCATTCCTCTGGGCCGTGAGTCACCCCACGGCTCGAGCCACCTACCCGCGGACTGAGCGAGCAGCCTGATCGCGCGGCGCTCGCGCGCCGCCCGGCGTCCGCCTACTTGGTGTTGCTCCGGGTGGAGGTTGCCGCGTTTCACCCGCGCGGTCCGGTTGCCCTCGCCGCGCGACTCGTCTCTGTGGCCCTGTTCCTCGCCTTGGCCGGTGCGTGCGCGCCGGTTATAGCGTCCGGGCGTTACCCGGCACCCTGCTCTGCGGAGCCCGGACTTTCCTCCATGCGGTCGAGCCGCACAGCGACCGTCCGGCCAGCTTCGAGCGCCGTATTCTACTCTTGGAGTTGACCCGCTTTCGCGGACACTTTTCAATTTGGGATCGACCGAGGTTCACGATGCCCAGTAGTCGCCCCGCCTATGCGCCGGAATGGCGGCAGAAACTGATCGGGCTGTCCGCCGCTGGCCGAAGCCTCGAGCGGCTGGCGAAGGCGGTCGAGCCTTCGGCTGCGTACGTGCGGAATTTCCGCGTGCAGCCGGGTAGGGGTGGCCGATGCGCGCGATGGGGGTCGATGGGGGTCGATGCGCGCGATGGGGCCACTGCGCGATCGTGCGACGCATGCCTCAGAGCTGCCAGGGCGGGTTGCGTCGTCAACGTATGATGGACTCTCCTGTTCACAACATCTCGCCGGTCTCGACCGAGCGCAAGGAGACGCCGATGACCCAGCCCGACAATGTCATGATCGTTCAATCCATGTACGCCGCCGTCGGCCGAGGCGACATCGAGGCGATACTCGCGCTGATGGACGAGGACGTGCACTGGATCATGCCCGGGCCGCCGGCGATTCCCTTCGCGGGGGTCCGGCGCGGAAGGCAGGGGGTCGAGGATTTCTTCAGGATCCTCGCGCAGTCCCTGGAGATCCTGTCCTTCGAACCGAGGCAATTCATCGCCCAGGGCGACGCCGTGGTCGTGATGGGCGCCGAACGCAGCCGTGCGAAACCCACCGGCAGGCAGTACGGGCAGGAGTGGGCGCACTACTACCGGCTCAGGAACGCGCGGATCGCCGAGTGCCGCATCATCGAGAACACCGCGGTGATGGCGGCGGCCTTCGCCGCGGCCCCTGCGGCTGCCTGATCGCACATGTGCGGGCGCTACGTCAGTCCGGACGAGGCGGCGATCGAACGGCGCTTCCACATCGGCCGCCACGACGGCAATCCGTTTCCCGCCCGCTACAACGTCGCGCCGCAGCAGGGTAACCCGGCCAATTTCGTGCCCGTGGTCCGCGCGGACCGCGACGGCGCGCTCGAGGTCGCGCGCCTGCAGTGGTGGCTGCTGCCCTTCTGGTCGAAGGAGCCGCGCATCCGCCACGCCACCTTCAACGCCCGGGTCGAGACGGTCGCGAAGCTCGCCAGCTTCCGCGAGCCGCTGCGGCGCCGCCGCTGCGTGGTCCCGGCGCTCGGCTGGTACGAATGGCAGGAACTGCCCGGGGGAAACCTGCCCTGGTACCTCCACGGCGCGCACGGCGAAGTGCTCGCCCTCGCCGGCCTGTGGGACCGCTGGGAGCGGAACGGCCAGGTGATCGAGTCCTGCACCATCGTCGTGGGGCCGGCCAACGCGGCGTTCATGCCTGTGCACGATCGCATGCCCTTCGTCCTCTGCGGAGCAAGTGAATCGCGCTGGCTCGATCGCGGACTCACCTCATCCCAGGAAGCGCTCGCGCTGCTGCAGCCCAATCCGGAGGAGGCGCTGCGCTTTCACCGGGTGGACAAGGCGGTGAGCAACGCGCGCAACCAGGGACCGGCGCTGATCCGGGAGATCGAGTCCGGCGGCTGAGCCGGTCCGCCCCTTGACGGCGTGTGTAGACTGTCCCGCACATCCGTCCGCCGTCGCCGACCGCAATGAACGTGCTCCTGTTTTCGCTCGCGTCTTTCCTCTCCACCGCCGCGGGTGGCCTGTTCGCGCTGCGGTACCGCGACCGGCTGCACCTCATCCTCAGCTTCACCGCCGGCGTGCTGCTCGGCGTCGTGAGCTTCGACATCCTCCCGGAGATCTTCGAGCTGGCGCAGCAGCACCGGATCGAGCCCACCGGGGCGATGGTCGCGCTGGTCGCCGGGTTCCTGCTGTTCCACAGCCTGGAGAAGTTCCTGCTCGTTCACCACATCCACGAGGAGGATTACGCCCACCACCACCATCCCCGCGTGGGTATGCTCTCGGCGCTGGCGCTGATCGGGCACAGCTTCATGGACGGGGTGGGAATCGGGCTCGCGTTCCAGGTGTCCACGCCCACCGGCGTGGCCGTCGCGCTGGCGGTGATCGCGCACGATTTCTGCGACGGCTTGAACACCGTGAGCCTGATGCTGGCGCACCACAACACCACGCGGCGCGCGTTCGCCATGCTGGTGATGGACGCGGTGGCGCCGATTCTGGGCGCGGCTTGTACGCTGGTTTTCACCCTGCCGCCGCATGCGCTGCTCCTGTACCTGGGCTTTTTCGCCGGGTTCCTGCTCTACATCGGCGCCTCGGACGTGCTGCCCGAGGCGCATTCCCGCAGCGGTCCCTCCGCCGCGCTCAGCCTGATCGCCCTCACCTGCCTGGGCGCGGTGCTGATGTTCGTGGCGGCCCGGCTCGCCTGAGAGCGCGTGAAAAACCGGAATCGCAGTCGCATGGGCTCGTTCGACGAAAAAGGGACCGTTCAGAACGCCCGAGGATCTACGATCTCACCTCGGGTAAGGGTTGGACCACCCCAAGAATGAGAGGCAAGAACAGTCCGGGGAATTTTTTCACAGCCTCTGAGCGGGCCCCGCGCAGCACCGCACCTCCGGCCAGCCCTGCGCCCGTGCACCGGGATCTCGCACGCGTACAATTCGCGCCTCGAAAACGATGGGGAGCGCCGCGCCATGAAACGCGCCGAACTGGAGAAACTCAAAGGCAAGACGATCACGCTGCGCGCCGGTGCCGCGTCCCCGGCCCGCTTCGGCGCGGAATCCGCCGCTGCGAGCCGGCGCGAGCGCCGCGAGCACGAGCAGGCGCAGGGCCTGGTTCCCTTCGCCGTGAAGCTCAATTCGGACCTGGTGCGCCAGCTCCAGGGGCTGGCGCGCGAGCGCGGCACCGGGATGAACGAGCTGGTCGAGGCGTTGCTGAAGAAGGCACTGGCCGGGTGATCGAGCGTGCAATGCCCCGTGCCGGATCGGATTTCGGGTTCACAATTGCGGCATCACCTCTGCCTGGGAGTTCGCCATGCTCGCCGATGCCCCGATGACGACCATCCTGCCGGTCACCGACATGCAGCGCGCCCGCAGCTTCTACGAGCGCCAGCTCGGCTTGAAACCGGCGGGTGCCAGAGCCGACGGCAAGTTCACCTACGAGTGCGGGGGCGGCGCGCTGCTCGCCCTGTTTCCGAGATCCGAAGCGACCCGGGCCGATCACACGGCGGTCAGCTTCCGGGTGGCCGACATCGGCTCGGCCATCGCGCAGCTGGAAGGCCGCGGCGTGGTCTTCGAGGATTACGACCTGCCCGGTCTGAAGACCGTCGAGCACGTCTGTGTCCTGGGCGCCGAGAAGGCCGCCTGGTTCCGTGATACCGAAGGCAACATCCTGTGCATCCATGAAGACATCGCGGATGCACGCTAGCGCGCGGGGGCGCACGCCACTTCCCGTTCGCTTCGGGGCGCGCGCGCCGGCCCCGCCGCTCGCTTCGCGCCAGCGCCTCAGCGGCGCCAGCCCGGCCTGAACACCGCCACATCGTCGTAGTACGCCTCGCGCTCGTTGTCCGCCCAGCCGGGAATGCCGGCGACGGGCAGCGGCGCGAGATTCCGGGTCGAATCGAGCGCCCCGGGCCGGGCGAGCCACTGCGCGGCAAGCAGGTCGGCCTGCGCGAGCTGAGCCGGCGCATCCAGCGCCAGGAACCCGGACGGCACCTCGAGCAGCACCGACTTCGCGGTGATCCCCTTGTACGGCCCGAGCGCCTTCTCGTGCAGCGCGTGCCCGATCGCGAAAAAGCGCATGCGCCGCATGGTCTCGGCGCGCTTCTCCCAGAACAGGGTCTTGAAGCGAAAGCCGCCCACCAGGGCAAGCAGCGCCGGGGCGTCGCTCGCGACGATGACCCCGCCCTCGTCGAACAAGGTCAGCGCGTCGCGCACGGTGCCGCGCGCGCCGGGGGCGCCGCCGCGGCTTTCCATCTCTGTCCAATGCAGGCGGTTGATCGCCGCCTTGGCGCGCGGAAACGCGAGCCACGCGAGGCAGTTGAACAGGTCGTGCCAGTTCGCCTCGCGCGTCGGGACTTCGCCCGTGCGGAACACCCGCGACTCGTAGGGCTCGGCGCCGCGCCGCCGCGACGCAGCGGCGGCGGCGAAACGAAGCGGCGCGCCGCCGCCGGTCACGGCACCGGCCGGTACGAGCGCGTTCAACTCGCCGATCCCGGGCAAGCGCTCCGCGGGCAGCCGCGCGAGCCACGGTGCGAGCGGCGCGAACACGGGCGAGCGCAGCGCCCCCCGCACCGCCGCAGTCAGACCATCCGCCAGAGGAGATCCTCTGCGCTTCGCAGGGGAACGAGCGTCTCGCCCCCGAAGGGCAGTTCGTCCGGCGCCGCCCACCGCTCGCGCACCAGCGTGACGGTGTCCTTGTTGCGCGGCAGGCCGTAGAAGTCGGGGCCGTGGTGGCTCGCGAAACCCTCGAGGCGCTCCAGCGCCCCGGCCGCGTCGAAGGCTTCCGCGTACAGCTCCAGCGCGGCGTGGGCGGTGAAGCAGCCGGCGCAGCCGCAGGCGTTCTCCTTCAGGCCCCGGGGGTGCGGCGCGCTGTCGGTGCCGAGGAAGAAGCGCGGGCTGCCGCCCGTGGCCGCGGCCACCAGCGCCCTGCGGTGCGGCTCGCGCTTGAGCACCGGCAGGCAGTAGTAATGGGGCCGCAGGCCGCCCTGGAACAACGCCCCGCGGTTGTACAACAGGTGGTGGGCGGTGAGGGTCGCGGCGACGCGCGGCCGCGCCGCGGCGACGAACGCCACCGCCTCGCGCGTGCTCGCGTGCTCGAGCACCACGCGCAGGTCCGGAAATCGCTCGACGATGTGCGCCACGAGCGTCTCCACGCACACTCGCTCGCGGTCGAACACGTCCACCGCCGGATCGGTCACCTCGCCGTGAATGAGCAGCGGCAGGTCATGACGCTGCATCGCCTCCAGCGCCGGCAGGGCGTGCTCCAGCGCGCTCACCCCCGCCTCCGAATGGGTGGTGGCGCCCGCCGGGTAGTACTTGACCGCGTGCACGAAACCGCTGGATTTCGCTAGCGCGATCTCCCGTGGCGAGGTCCGGTCGGTGAGGTAGAGCGTCATGAGCGGCTCGAAGCGGGCGCCCGCGGGAAGCTCGCCCGAGGCGATCGCCGCCGCGAGCGCCGCCGTGATGCGCGAGCGGTAGGCGCGCGCGGCCTCGACGCTGGTGACCGGCGGCTTCAGGTTGGGCATGACGATAGCCCGCGCGAAGCGCCGCGCGCTGTGCGGCAGCGCGCTGGCGAGGGCGTCGCCGTCGCGCAGGTGCAGGTGCCAGTCGTCGGGCCGCGCAAGCGTGATCGAGTTCATGGGGGGTCGTTGCATGGCAGCGGGTGCGGCACCGGCATTATCGGTCATGGGCTGCCGGGCGAGCGCCGCTGTCCGGCTGCGAGGTCCGCCTGCGCCCGTGCTCAGGCGCCGCCGGGGCGGCTGCGCTGCAGTGCGGCGCGGTACACCTCATTGCGCCTGGCGCCGGTCGCCGCGCAGGTGAGACGCACCGCCTGGGCGAGCGGAAGCTCGGCGAGCAGCGCCTCGAGCACCGGCTGCCATCCCGGGGAAGACGCCTGCGGTGTGCCGCCCGAGACCAGCAGCACGAACTCGCCGCGCGTGCGCGTGGGGTCGCCGCGCAGCCAGTGCGCCGCATCGGCGAGCCGGCAGGTGTGCACCGTCTCGAACAGCTTGGTGAGCTCGCGCGCGATCACGATTGCGCGTTCCGCGGCGCCTTCGAGACCCGAAGCGAGGTCCTCGACGCACGCCAGGACGCGGTGCGGGGCTTCGTAGAACACCAGCGCGTGGGGCGCATCGGCAAGCCGCGCGATGGCCCTGCGGCGCGCCGCGGGCTGGGCCGGCAGGAAACCGCAGAACAGCACCGGCCCCTGCGGCAGTCCCGCGATCGACAGCGCGGCGCACAGCGCGCTCGGTCCGGGCACCGGCGTGACCCGGTGGCCCGCCGCACGCGCGGTCGCGGCCAGGTGCGCCCCCGGATCGCAGATGCCCGGCGTGCCCGCTTCGCTGATGAGCGCCACGCTCTTTCCGGCGTCCAGCCAGGACAGCACCTGCGCGGCCATGGCACGCTCGTTGTGCTCGTGCAGCGCGACGGCGCCGCGCGCGATGCCCAGGTGCGAGAGCAGCCGCGCCGCGGTACGCGTGTCTTCGGCGGCCACCACCGCGGCTTCGCGCAGCACGCGCATGGCGCGCAGGGTGATGTCCTCGAGGTTCCCGATCGGCGTGGCCACTACATATAATTCCGCCTTGCCGTGCGAATCTGGCTCTTGCATCGCCGAACCTCTGAACGGCCGCGCCGGTGCGTCGCGCTCAGCGGATTCCCGGACCGGCCAGGCCGCATGGAACAGCCCTGAGGTGACCACCGACGTGACCGGACTCCGCCGCCCCGGGATTGTCTGCCTGGCCGCCGCCTGGACGCTGGCATGCGCGTGGCCCGCATTGTGCGGTGCGCAGGCTGCGCCGGCAAGCGAGCCCGGGTTCATCGCGCTGCTGCTGCCCCTGTCCTCACCGGACTTCGCCGCTCCCGCCGAGGCGCTCGCCTCCGGGTGCCGGTCCGCGCTCGAGATCTCGGGCGCTCAGGCGGCGCTGCAGTTGTCGCGCACGGACGCCTCACCCCAGGGCATCGTCGCCGCCTACGAATCGGCGCTTCAGCGCGGCGCGGCGCTGGTGGTCGGACCGATGACGCGCGATGGCGTGAGCGCGCTCGCTCGAAGCTACCGGCCCGGGGTGCCCGTGCTCGCGCTCAACGCGCCCGAGGATGCAACGAACCTGCCGCCGGGCTTCTTCGCGCTGAGCCTCTCGGCGCAATCCGAGGCGCGCCTGGTCGCTCGCATGGCGTTCTCCGCCGAGCTGAAATCGGCGACCGTGCTCCAGTCCGGCACGGCGCTCGGCCGCAGGCTCGCGCAGGCTTTCACCCGCGAGTGGCAGGGCCTGGGCGGGCGTATCGCGGACACGCGGGCGGCGGGCTCGCCCCAGGAGGTGCGCGCCTGGTTCGACGCTGCGGCGCGCGGCGCCTTGAACGACGCTGCGGCGCGCGGCGCCACGGCGGCCGCAGGCGGCATGGCTTTCCTCGCGGGCGAGGCGGGGTTCGCACGCACCTTGCGGCCGCAGTTGCCGCGGGCCCTGCATGCTTTTGCCACGTCCCTTGTCAACGACAGCGCGGACACGGCAGGCAATGCGGATCTCGAGGGGCTGCGCTTCGTGGATATGCCCTGGCTGCTGCAGCCCGATCATCCGGCGGTGATGATCTACCCGCGCCCGGCAGGCCTGAGCGTGCTGCTGCAACGCTTCTACGCCCTGGGCATCGACGCCTGCCGTCTCGCGCCGATGATCGCGACGCGGGCGCGCATGCCGCCCCTGGACGGCGTCACCGGCGTCATCGGCCTGGGCGCGGGCAACGTACTGGAACGGCTGCCGCTGCCGGCGATGTTCCGTTCCGGGGTCGCCGTACCCGAGCCGATGCGCTGATGCGCGGCGACGCCGGCAGGCGCGCCGAGGACGCCGCCTGCGCGCACCTCCTCGGCCATGGGCTCGAACTCATCGAGCGCAACTGGCGCTCGCGCCTGGGGGAGATCGACCTTGTCCTCCGGGAAGGGGGGACGATCGTTTTTGTCGAGGTGAGACTCCGGACGGGCGCCGCCCATGGCGGCGCCGCGGAAAGCATCGACCGGCGCAAGCGCGCGCGGCTGCTGGCGGCGGCCCGG
>JADLDQ010000210.1 GCA_020846575.1 Burkholderiales bacterium | reverse complement strand
GGTGCCCACCAGCACGTCCAGCGCCACGCCCAGCTCCACCACCAGGGGCATGCCGTAGGTGGCGCTGGTCGCCGCGAAGAACAGGCCGTTCTCCATCGCCAGGAAGCCGATCACCTGCGGCACCGCTTTCCTGCGCACGATCATCATGAGGAACGAGAGCAGGATGCTCGCCATGGCGATGCCCAGGGTCGAGCGCGTCACCGTGTTCGCCATCTGCGAGATCGGCGAGGCGAGCGCGAAGGCGAAGATCGCCAGGCCGATGCCGATCAGCATCGTGGCCGGGATGTTGATCAGGGGTTCCACGTCCCAGCGCACGTTCAACCGGTCGATCAGCCGGTGCAGCACCCAGGGGATGAGGATCACCTTGAGCGCGAGCGTCACGCCGGCCGAGACGTACAGGTGCGCCTGGCCGCTCGTGTGCGCGACCACCGCGGTGGACAGGGCGAGCGCCGCGCCCTGCCAGGCAAACAGCTTGATGAGCGTCAGGACGCGCCGCTGCGACAGCATGGCGAACGCGACCAGGAGCAGCAGCGCGGCGAGCAGGTTGACGAATTGGCTCGAAAACGCCTGCATCCCCCTAGCTCCGCGTCAGGAAGTGGGTGAGCATGCCCAGCACCGCCAGGAGGAAGGCGGTGGAGAGAAACTCCGGCGCGAGGAACAGCCGCAGCTTCGCGAGCAGCGTCTCCAGCAGCGCCAGGCCCGCCCCGCCCAGGGCGAGCTTCAGGGCGAGCGCGGCCAGCGCGAGCGGCAGCGCCGACCAGTCCTCGGCGGGCGCGATGCCCCAGGGCAGGAACAGCGCGATGCCGATCGTCATGTAGGCGAACAGCTTGATCGCCACCGCCCACTCGATCAACGCCAGGTGGCGCGCCGAGTACTCCAGGATCATCGCCTCGTGGACCATGGTGAGTTCGAGGTGGGTCGAGGGGTTGTCGATCGGTATCCGGGCGTTCTCGGCGAGCAGCACCATGAGGAAGGCGATCGCCGCGAACGCGAGGCCCGGATGGATGGCGAACTCGCGGTGCCCGAGCGTCTCGACGATGGTGGTGAGCTGGGTCGAACCCGAGAGGAAGGCCGCGGTGAACAGGGTCATCAGCATGGCGGGCTCGGCGAGGAAGCCGATCAGCATCTCGCGGCGCGCGCCGATGCCGCCGAAGGAAGTGCCGATGTCCATGGCGGCGAGCGCGGCGAACACCCGCGCCAGCGCGAACACGCCCACCAGCGCGATGATGTCGGCCGCCGGCGCGAAGGGGAGTCCCGTGGCGAGCACCGGTACGATGCCCGCGGCGAGCCACATGCAGCCGAACAGGATGTAGGGCGTGAGACGGAAGATCGGCGAGGCGTCGCGGGCGATCACCGCGTCCTTGTGGAAGAGCTTCGCCAGCGTCCAGTAGGGCAGCAGGATGCTCGGAGCCGAGCGGTTCTGCAGCCAGGCGCGGCACTGGTTCACCCAGCCGAGCAGGAGCGGCGCGGCGAGCACCACGAACACCGATTGGAGCACCTGGAAGGCGACGTCGGGCAGGTAGCTCATGATCCCGGGCGCTAGCGCACGAACACGAGCAGCGCGATCAGCGTGAGAAAGCTGTAGAGCAGGTACACGCCTATTCTCCCCTGCTGCAGCAGCGCGATCCGGCCCGAGATCCAGTCGGCGAGGCGCGCGATCGGCAGGTACAGCCAGTACCAGTGCCGGTCCTCGATCTTGAGCCGGTAGGCCGGCGTGGCGTCCTCGGGCCCGGGCAGGTGCCGGTCCATGCGGTACACCGGGCCGAACACGTGGCGGATCGACTGGCCGAAGGCGTCGGCGGTGTCCTGCATGCGCGGGGTCTGTTCCGGGAAGCCGCAGTCCCAGGGATCCGCATGGCGCACCCGGCCATGGTAGAAGCGGCGCACCAGGATGAAGGTGAGCCAGGTCACCGCCACGATCACCGCGAGGAACACGAGCGGGGAATAACTCGCCTGCTCCGCGGCGGTGGGCGCAAGCCACAGCCAGCCGGAATCCTGCAGCGCCTCGGCGGCGAGTCCCTGGCCGGTGAGCGAGGTGCAGACCCGGTTGAGCATGAGCAGGATGGCGGTGGGGACCAGGCCCAGCACTAGGCAACCGGCGGCGAGCCAGGCCATGCCGTACTGCTCCCAGGCGCCGGCGTCGCGCGGCGCGCGCGCGGCCGGGTGACCGTGCGGCTCGCGCGGCCGGCCGAGAAAGGCCACGCCGTAGACCTTGACGAAGCACATCGCGGTGAGCGCCCCCGCGAGCGCCAGCGTCGCGGCGAACAGCGGCAGCAGGCTTCGCACCGTGTCGCTCCTCACCAGCGGCGCCTGCAGCGCGGCCTGGAAGGTGAGCCACTCGGAGACGAAGCCGTTCAACGGCGGCAGCGCCGAGATGGCGAGCGCGCCCACCAGGAAGTAGAACGCGGTCTTGGGCATGCTGCGGGCGAGGCCGCCCATGTCGTTCAGATTGCGCAGCCCGCTGCCGTGCAGGATGGAGCCCGCCCCGAGGAACAGCAGGCCCTTGAACACCGCGTGGTTGAGGGTGTGGTAGAGCGCCGCGGCCAGGCCCAGCGCCGCCGCGGCCGCTTGGCCGAAACCGGCGAACACCAGCGACAGGCCCAGGCCGAGGAGGATGATGCCGATGTTCTCCACCGAGTGGTAGGCGAGCAGGCGCTTCAGGTCGTGCTGCATCAGGGCGTACAGCACGCCGAAGAGCATGGTGCCCGCGGCGACCGCGAGCACCAGCATCCCCCACTGCCACTGCACGCCGCCGATCAGGTCGTAGATCACCCGCACCATGCCGTACAGCGCGGTCTTGATCATGATCCCGCTCATCAGCGCCGACACCGGCGAGGGCGCGGCCGGGTGCGCCTCGGGCAGCCAGGCGTGCACCGGGATCATGCCCGCCTTGGCGCCGAAACCGAGGAAGGCGAGCACGAACGCGACGCTCGCCCAGCCGGGACTCAGATCCGCAGCGCGCAGCGCCGCGAAGCTGTAGTCGCCTTCCCCGCCGTTCATCACCCCGAAGCTGAGCAGGATGGAGATGGCCCCGAGGTGCGCCATCAGCAGGTAGAGAAATCCTGCGCTCCGGACCGAGGGCAGGCGGTGGTCGGTGATCACCAGGAAGTAGGACGAAAGGGCCATCGTCTCCCAGGCCACCATGAACAGGTACGCGTCGTCGGCCAGCATCACCAGCGCCATGCTGGCGAGGAAAACGTGGTACTGGAACACGATCAGGCCCAGCCGGCCGGCTGCCTCTTCGCGGAAGTAGCCGGTCGCGTACACCGAGATCCCCGCCGAAACCGCCCCCAGCAGCAGCAGGAAGAATCCCGCCAGCGGGTCCAGGCGCAGGTGAAAGGGCAGGTCGGGCAGCCCCAGCGGCAGGGTGATGCTCTGGGCGGGGTTCCACACCGCCAGCAGGCCGCAGGCGGCCAGGACGAGTCCCGCCAGGGCGCTCAGGGGAAAGGCGATGCGCCGGGCGATGAACCCGTTGCCGCCGCCGGCCAAGCCGGCCAATCCCAACAGCAACCAGGCGAGCACCGCGGCGAGCGATCCCGCCAGAGGAGAGAGCGCCGCCTGCATCGGGACTACTTCACGCGCATGCCGGGCTGCGCGCCGGCATCGGGCGAGAGCAGGTAGATCCCCGGTGAGTTCTCGCCGCTCGCGGCGAGAATCATGCCCTGCGAGAGTCCGAATTTCATCTTGCGCGGCGCCAGATTGGCGACCACGACGGTGAGCCGGCCCTCGAGGTCCGCGGGCTGGTAGGCGGACTTGATGCCGGCGAACACCGGGCGCGACTCGGCGCCGAGATCCAGGGTGAGCCGGAGCAGTTTGTCCGCCCCCTCGACCGGCTCGGCTCGTGCGATCCGGGCCACGCGCAGGTCGATCTTGGCGAACTCCTCGATGCCGATGGTGGTGCCGGTGGCGCCGGCCGCCTCGGGCGCGGCCGCCGCCTGCGCTGCAGCCGGCGTGCGCGACGCGGGCAGCGCGACCTGCGGCGCTTCCGGGGCGATGTCGAACAGCCGGTCGAGCTGCTTTTCGTCGATGCGCGTCATCAGGTGCCGGTAGGGCAGCACCCGCGCGGGCAGGACCTCGGCGTCGGTCCAGACGAAGTCGCGATCCATGCCGAAGAGTTCGCGCGCGACCCTGGAGGCGAGCGCCGGGAGCACCGGGGCGAGCAGCACCGTCAGCAGCTTGAAACCGTGCAGCGCACGCGAGCAGATATCCTGCAGTTCGCGGCGGCGGGTCGTGTCTGGCGCGAGCAGCCACGGCTGGCGCGCGTCGAATGCCTGGTTGATCCGGTCGGCCGCCGACATGATGTCGCGGATCACCTTGCCGAACTCGCGCGCCTCGTAGAACTCGCTGCACGACAGCGCGCTCGCCCGCGCGCCGTGGACGAGCGCGCCGGTATCGCCTTCGTACTTCAGCTCCCCGCCGAACTGCTTGGTGATGACATGGGCCGCCCGGCGGGCGATGTTGACGTACTTGCCCACCAGGTCCGCGTTCACCCGCGCGAGGAAATCGTCCGGGTTGAAGTCCACGTCTTCCACGTTGGCGTTCAGCTTGGCCGCGATGTAGTAGCGCAGCCACTCCGGGTTCATGCCCACTTCCAGGTAGCGCAGCGGCGAGATGCCGGTGCCGCGCGACTTGGACATCTTCTCGCCCGAGACGGTGATGAAGCCGTGCACGTAGACGCTGTCGGGCAGCTTGTTGCCGGAGAACTTGAGCATCGCCGGCCAGAACAGGGTGTGGAAGTAGATGATGTCCTTGCCGATGAAGTGGATCATCTCGGTTTCGGGATCGGTCATGAACGCCTGATAGTCCATGCCCTTTTTCGCGCAGTAGTTCTTGAAACTGGCGAAGTAGCCGATCGGGGCGTCCAGCCACACGTAGAAGTACTTGCCCGGCGCATCCGGGATCTCGATGCCGAAGTAGGGCGCGTCGCGCGAGATATCCCAGTCGGCGAGCGCCCGCTCGCCCTCCGCCTGCAACCACTCCCGCGCCTTGTTCGCCACCTGGGGCTGGAGCCGCCCGGGCGCGTCGATCCACTCCTGGAGGAAGGCCACGCACCTCGGGTCGGACAGCCGGAAGAACAGGTGCTCGGCGCTGCGCAGCTCGGGCTTCGCGCCCGAGAGCGTCGAGTAGGGGTTCTTCAGCTCCGCGGCGGCGTAGACCGTGCTGCAGTTCTCGCAGGCGTCGCCGTACTGATCCTGCGCACCGCAGTTGGGGCACTCGCCCTTGATGTAGCGGTCGGCGAGGAACATGCCCTTCACCGGGTCGTAGAGCTGCTCGATGCGCCGCGGGTAGACCAGGCCGGCGGCCTTCAGCCCGGCGTAGATGCCGCGCGAGAGCTCGCTGTTCTCCGGCGAATGGGTGGAGTGCCAGTTGTCGAAGGAGATGTGAAAGCCGTCCAGGTACTGAGCGCGTCCCCGGGACACCTCGGCGATGAACGCCTCGGGCGACTTGCCCGCCTTCTCGGCGGCCAGCATGATGGGCGCGCCGTGGGCGTCGTCCGCGCCCATGAAATGCACCTCGTGGCCCTGCATGCGCTGGAAGCGCACCCAGACGTCGGCCTGGATGTATTCCATGATGTGCCCGATGTGGAACGGGCCGTTGGCGTAGGGCAGCGCGGTGGTGACGAAGAGTCGGCGGGGCATCTGAAGCGCTTGAAAAAGCGTGATTTTAGCGCGGGAACCGCCGGGGGTTCCGCGCCAGCCGTTAGAATCGTCGCATTGCCACGAACAGGAGTCTTGCCATGTCGATCACCCAGGAGCAGGTCCAGTCGGCGCTCGCCGGGGTGGTGGACCCCAACACCGGCCGCGACCTGGTCTCCGGAAAGAGCGTACGCAGCATCCGCGTCGACGGCGCGGAGGTCGCCGTGAACATCGAGCTCGGCTATCCGGCTCGCACCCAGCTCGCGCTCATCCGGGATCTGGCCGAGACTCGCATCCGCGAGCTTCAGGGCGCGGGAAAGATCGCGGTCTCGGTGACGCACCGAGTGGTCGCGCACTCGGTCCAGCGCGGGGTGAAGCTGATACCGGGAGTCAAGAACATCCTCGCGGTCGCCTCCGGCAAGGGTGGCGTGGGCAAGTCGACCACCGCGGCGAACCTGGCGCTGGCGCTCGCCGCCGAGGGCGCCTCGGTCGGCGTGCTGGACGCCGACATCTACGGGCCGTCGCAGCCCACCATGCTGGGCATCACCGGCCACCCGGCGTCCAAGGACGGCAAGTCCATGGAGCCGATGGTGGGGCACGGGGTGCAGGTCAACTCCATCGGCTTCCTGGTCGAGAGCGACACGCCCATGGTGTGGCGCGGCCCCATGGTCACGCAGGCGCTGGAGCAGCTGCTGCGCGACACGCGCTGGGATAACCTCGACTACCTGGTGATCGACCTGCCTCCCGGCACCGGCGACATCCAGCTGACGCTCGCGCAGCGCGTGCCGGTGACCGGGGCGGTGATCGTCACCACGCCCCAGGACATCGCGCTGCTGGACGCCCGCAAGAGCCTCAAGATGTTCGAGAAGGTGGGGATCGCCATCCTCGGCATCGTGGAGAACATGAGCATCCACATCTGCTCGAATTGCGGTCACCAGGAACCGATCTTCGGCCAGGGCGGGGCCGAGCAGATGGTGCGCGACTACGGCTCCGAGCTGCTCGGCCAGCTGCCGCTGGACATGCGCATCCGCGAGCAGGCCGACTCGGGCCGCCCCACGGTGATCGCCGATCCGCACGGGGCCGTGGCCGAAATCTACCGGCGCATCGCGCGCAGGGTCGCGGTGAAGATCGCCGAACAGGCGAAGGACATGAGTTCCAAGTTCCCCAACATCGTGATCCAGAACACCTGAGCCGGCGGGAGGGCAGGGGAATGAAGATTCTCAAGTACGCCCTCTATGGCGCCGGCGGCCTGGTGCTCCTGGCGGCGATCGCGCTGGCGGGGCTGGCGGCTGTGGTGGACGGTCCCTTCGTGAAGACGCGGCTGGAGCGCTACCTGAAGGAACAGAAGAACCGAACGCTCAAGATCGAGGGCGAGCCCAGGCTGCGCATCTTCCCGGTGGCCGGGCTCGCGCTCGGCAAGACCGTGCTCTCGGAGCCCGGCAGCGACAGGCCGTTTCTTTCCCTGGACTCGGCCGAGTTCGCGCTGCGGGTGATGCCGCTGTTCGCCGGCAATGTCGCTCTCGAGCAGGTCTCCATCGCCGGGCTGAACCTCGAGGTCCGCAAGGGCAAGGACGGCCGCATGAACTTCGACGATCTCGCCGGTCCCGGCCGGGAGCCTGGGACCGAGGCGCGGCCCGAGCGCGGCGAGCGCGGGTCCGCCCCGCGGTTCGCGGTGGGCCGCCTGAGCATCGATCGCGGGCGCATCGCGTACCGTGACGAGGCGAGCGGCCAGGACCTCGTGATCGAGGGCTTGAACGCCAGGCTCGGCCCGCTCGAGGACGGCGCGGCGAGCCCCCTGTCGCTCGCGCTTTCCATCGCCGGCCACAGGCCCGAAGTCGCCATTAAGGTGGCGGTCAGCGGCGAGGCGCGGCTGGACAGTGCGCGCGGCGCGCTCGCGGTGTCGAAGTTCGATGCCCGCGTCGGCGGCAGCGCGGCGACGATGAAGGGCCTGGACTTGCGGCTGACCGGGAACCTGGCGGCCGG
>JADLDQ010000209.1 GCA_020846575.1 Burkholderiales bacterium | reverse complement strand
TGCCAACCGGCCGGGCTTCGACCAGATCGCGCAGGGCATGGGCGGGCTGATGTCGGTGACCGGGCTGCCCGGGCAGGGTCCGGTGCGCGCGGGCATCGCGGTCGCCGATCTCACCGCGGGCATGTTCTGCACCATCGGCATCCTGATGGGGCTCGTGGAGCGCGAGCGCTCGGGGAAGGGCCAGTGGGTGCAGACCTCGCTCCTGCAGGCGCAGATCGCGATGCTCGACTTCCAGGCCGCGCGCTGGCTGGTCGACGGCGAGGTGCCCGGGCAGGCCGGCAACGGCCATCCGCTGGGGGTACCCACCGGCACCTACCCGAGCGCCGACGGCCACATCAACGTCGGTGGCACCGGCACCACCATGTGGCTGCGTTTCACCGAGGCGATCGGCGCCCGGCACCTCCAGGCCGACCCGCGCTTCGCCGATGCGCCCGAGCGCCGCAGGAACCGGCAGGCCTGCAACGAGGCGATCTCGGAGATTCTGCGCGGCAGGACGAGCGCGGAGTGGATCGAACGGCTCAACGCGGCGCGCGTACCCTGCGGGCCGATCTACACGATCGACCAGGTATTCGCCGACCCGCAGGTGCGCGGGCTCGGCATGTCGCAGCCGGTCAGCCACCCGAAGCTCGGTACGCTGGACCTGGTCGCGCAGCCCATGTCTCTCTCGCGCACCCCCAGCCGCCTGAAGACGCCCACGCCGGAGGCCGGCGAGCACACCGAGGAGATACTGCGCGAACTCGGGTTCGACACCGCGCACATCGATGGGCTGCGGCGGCGCAAGGTGGTGTGAGCGGGCGCGCGCAGGCGCGTATGTGCCTGCAGCGCGGCGCAGCGCGCACGGATCAACCGCGGGAGGTGACAAGGCATGGCGACGAGCGAGCGGATGATCGCGAGGAAGGAGGGCGCGATCGGCTGGATGATCTTCAACAATCCCGAGCGGCGCAACGCCCTGTCCCTGGACATGTGGGAGGCGGTACCCGTCATACTGGCCGATTTCGGCGCGGACCCGAAGGTACGGGTGGTGGTGCTCGCCGGAGCCGGGGACAGGGCCTTCGCCTCCGGCGCCGACATCTCCCAGTTCGAGCGCACCCGCGCCACGCCCGAGAGCGCGGCGCGCAGCACGGAAATCGGCAGCCGGGGGCGCGCGGCCATCGCGCAGTGTGAGAAACCCACCATCGCCATGATCCGCGGCTACTGCCTGGGCGGCGGCATGGCCGTCGCGCTCGACTGCGACCTGCGCGTCGCCTCGGAAGATGCCCGCTTCGGCATACCGGCGGCGAAGCTCGGGATCGGCTACGCGTTCGAGGGCGTGAAGGCGATCTGCGACCTGATCGGCCCCGCCCGGGGCAAAGAGATGCTGTTCACCGGGCGCCACTTCGACGCGCAGGAAGCGCTGCACCTGGGTCTGGTGAACCGGGTCGTACCCGGCGCGGGGCTGGAGGGCGCGGTGCGGGCCTGGACGGACGCCATCGCCCGCAACGCACCGCTTTCCATCGTCGCGGCCAAGAAGGCGTTCAACGCCGCCGTTCAGGATCCGCAGGACCGCGACATGAAGGCGGTGCGCGCCGCGGCCGCGGCCTGCATGGCGAGCGAGGATTTCAAGGAGGGCCGCCGCGCCTTCATGGACAAGCGCGCGCCGCTGTTCCGGGGGGTCTGAACGGCGCGTCCAGCCGGCAAGGGCGCCCCGGCCCTCAGCCCGGCTCGGCCGAAGACGCCCTCACCATCTGCGCGCCGCGCTCGGCGATCATCAGCGTGGGCGAGTTGGTGTTGCCCGAGGTGATGGCGGGCATGACCGAGGCGTCGATCACCCGCAGGCCCTCGATGCCGCGCACGCGCAGCCGCGAATCGACCACGGCCGCATCGTCGTCCGGCCGTCCCATGCGGCAGGTGCCCACCGGGTGGAAGATCGTGGTGCCGATATCCCCCGCGGCCTTCACCAGTTCCTCCTCGGTCTGGAAAACCGGGCCGGGCAGGAATTCCTCGGGCTGGTATTTCCTCATCGCGGCGGTCCCCGTCACGATACGGCGGGTGAGCCGCAGCGACTGCGCCGCGATCACGCGGTCTTCATCCGTGGCAAGATAGTTGAGCCGAATCGCCGGCGCCCTGCGTGGATCCGGCGACACGATGCGCACCTCTCCCCGCGAAGTGGGCCGCAGGTTGCAGACGCTCGCGGTGAACGCCGGAAACGGGTGCAGCGGCTCGCCGAACTTCTCGAGCGACAGCGGCTGCACGTGGTACTCCAGGTTGGCGCTTTCCTGCGAGGGATCCGACTTGACGAAAGCCCCCAGCTGCGATGGCGCCATGGCGAGCGGGCCGCTGCGCGCGAGCGCGTATTCCAGCGCCATCTTCGCCTTCCCCCACAGCGAATTGGCCATGGTGTTGAGCGTCAGGACGTTCTTCACCCGGAACGCCATGCGCAGCTGCAGGTGATCCTGCAGGTTCCTGCCGACGCCGGGCAGGCGGCGGACCACGGGGATGCCGTGCGCCGCCAGGAGCTCGGGCGGGCCGATTCCCGAAAGTTGCAGGAGATGCGGGCTGCCGATGGACCCCGCGGCGAGCAGGGTTTCGCGCCTTGCCTCGGCGAAGAACGACTCGCCGCCCGCCGCATATTCCACGCCGAGCGCGCGCCGGTCCGCGATGCGCAAGCGCTCCACGCGGGCGTTCGTGATCACCTTGAGGTTGGGCCGAGACAGCGCCGGGCGCAGGAAGGCCTTGGCCGCGCTCACCCGCACCCCGCGGCGCTGGTTCACCTCGAAGCGGGAGCCGCCGGCGTTGTCGCCGCGGTTGAAGTCCTCGATCTTCGCGATGCCCGCCTCGGCGGCGGCCTCGCGGAAGGCGTCGAGAATCTCCCAGGACAGGCGCTGGCGCTCGATGCGCCACTCGTGCCCCGGCCCGGGCTCTCCCGCCTGCCTCGCGCCGTGAAATTCATCGGCCCCGCGCCAGTGGTCCTCGGAGTGGCGGAACACCGGCAGCACGCTGTCCCATGCCCAGGACGGATCGCCCGTAACGCGAGCCCATCCGTCGTAATCGCGCGCCTGGCCGCGCAGGTAGAGCATCGCGTTGATGGAGGAGCTGCCGCCCAGCACGCGCCCGCGCGCGTAGAGGATGGAGCGTCCGTTCAGCCCCGGGTCTGGCTCGGTGCGATAGCACCAGTCGGTGCGCGGGTTGCCGATGCAGAAGAGGTAGCCGACCGGGATGTGGATCCAGATCCAGTCGTCGCGGCCGCCCGCCTCCAGGAGCAGCACCGACACCTGCGGATCGGCCGACAGGCGGTTGGCGAGCACGCAGCCGGCGGTGCCCGCACCCGCGATCACGTAATCGAATGGACCCGCCGTCCTCGCCACCTGCGCCTCCCTGGCTCGCACTGGTGCGCCCCGCGCATCATAGCCACGCGGGCGGCGCGCCGGTGAACCGCGCGCCCCCGGTCGCGGCGGCCGCTGGAGAGAAAGCGGGGCTTTCCCTGAACTCGAGGGAGCGCGAAGGCCGAGCAGAGCCCCCCGCTCCTCGTGACTCAGTCCGAGGCGGTCGCGCCCAGCTGCCCCGCGGGGGCGGACTTCCTGCGCGCCAGGAATGCCTGCAGGCGCTCGAAGTAGATGTAGATCACCGGCGTCAGGTAGAGCGTCAGGAACTGCGACACCACCAGCCCCCCGATCACCGCCAGCCCCAGCGGCTGGCGCCCGGGCCCGCTCGCACCCAGCGCCAGCGCGATCGGCAGCGTGCCCATCAGCGCGGCGAAGGTGGTCATCATGATCGGCCGGAAGCGGATCAGGCAGGCGCTGTAGATCGCCTCCACGGCCTGCTTGCCCTCGTGCCTCTGCGCCTGAATGGCGAAATCGATCATCATGATGGCGTTCTTCTTGACGATGCCGATCAGCATGATGATGCCGACGAAACCGTACATGTCGAGGTCGCGCCCGAAAATGAGCAGGGTCGCCAGCGCCCCCAGCGCCGCTGTCGGCAGGCCCGAGAGAATGGTGATCGGGTGGATGAAGCTCTCGTAGAGCACTCCCAGCACCAGGTAGATCACCAGGATCGACAGCAGCAGCAGCACGCCCATGCCGGCGAGCGACTTCTCGAAGGCCTGTGCGGCGCCGGTGAAGGTGCCCGTGAGGGTGGCGGGCGCCCCGAGGTCGAGCACCGCGGCCCGGATCGCGGCGATTCCCTCGGACAGCGACACCCCCTCGCGCAGGTCGTAGGAGACGGTCACCGAGGGAAGCTGGCCGAAGTGACCCACCGCCACCGGCCCCACGCCGTACTCGACCTGCGCGAGCGTCGACAGCGGCACCACCGCGCCGCTGGAGGCGCGCACGTACAGCTCGGACAGGTTCGACGGATCGCGCCGGAACTGCGGCTGCAGCTCCATGATCACGTAGTACTGGTTGGTCGCGGTGTAGATGTTGGACACGTTGGGCGCGCTGAAGGCGCTGTTCAGCGCCGCCTCGATCTGCAGCACCGACACGCCCATGGTGGAGGCCTTCTCGCGGTCGATCTTCACCGTCACCTGGGGCCTGGCGATCTGCAGATCGCTGGTGACGTTGGCCAGTTGCGGCACCGCCCGCAGCTTGTCCTCGATGCGCGGCACCCACTCGTTGATCTCGGGCAGACTCGGCCCCGAGACCACGTACTGGTACTGGCTCTTGGTGATGCGCCCGCCGATGCGGATCGCGGGCAGGTTCTGCACGAAGGCCGAGATCCCCATCACATTGCCCACCTTGGGGCGAAGCTGCCGCACCACCTCGTCCGCCGGCAGGCGCTCGCCGCGCGGCTTGAGCGCCACCACGATGCGGCCGGTATTGAGCGAAGGGTTGCCCAGTCCGGCGCCGACGAAGCTCATGAAGCCCGCGACGTTGGGATCCTTCTGGATGATGTCCATGATGGCGCGCTGCTTGTCCGCCATCGCCTCGAACGAGATGTCCTGCGCGGCCTCGGTGAGCACCATGATCTGCCCGCTGTCGTCGCTGGGAAGGAAGCCCTTGGGCGTGCGCTCGTAGAGCCAGGCGGTGCTCCCCAGGATGACGGCGAATACCGTCATTGCGAAGCGGGGATGGTGAAGCGTCCAGGCGAGGCTTCGCCCGTAGCCGCTGCGCGTCGCGTTGAAGGCGCGCTCGATCGCCATGAACATCCAGCCGTGACGCCGGTTCGGATCGTGCGGCCTCAGCACCCGCGCACACATCATCGGCGTGAGCGTCAGGGAGACGAAGCCCGAAATCAGCACCGCGATGATGATGGTGACGGCGAACTCGTTGAGCAGCCGCCCGAGTATGCCCCCCATGAACAGCACCGGGATGAACACGGCGACCAGGGACAGCGTCATGGACAGGATGGTGAAGGTCACTTCCTTCGAACCTTCCAGGGTCGCCTGCATGGGGGGTTTGCCCATCTCCACGTGGCGGGTGATGTTCTCCAGCATCACGATCGCGTCGTCCACCACGAACCCCACCGCGAGGGTGAGCGCCATCAGCGACAGCATGTCCACGCTGAAGCCCATGACGTGCATGAAGGCGAATGCCCCCACGATGGCGACCGGCAGCGAGCAGGCCGGTATGAGGGTCGCCGGGATGTTGCGCAGGAACAGGAAGATGACCGCCACCACCAGCACCAGGGCGATGAGCAGGGTCTCCTCGACGTCCCGGACCGAATCCCGGATGGTGATCGAGCGGTCGTAGAGGACGTCGATGTTGATCCCCGGCGGCACCTCCTGGCGGAACGTCGGCAGCAGCTCCTTGATGCGGTCGACCAGCTCGATGGTGTTGGTGCCTGGCTGGCGCTGGATGGCGAGGACGATGCCGCGCCTGTCCTTGAACCAGGCGGCGATCTTGTCGTTCTGCACACCGTCCACCGCGCGCCCGACCTCCTTCAAGCGCACCGGGTTGCCGTTACGGTAGGCGACGATCACCGGGTCGAAGGCGGCGGCGTTGTAGAGCTGCCCGGTCGCCTGAATGGCGAACATGCGCTCCCTGCCGTACAGCGTGCCGGTGGCGAGGTTGACGTTCGCCTGCGCCACCGCCTGCTGCACCTCGTTGATTCCGACACCGCGCGAGGCGAGCGCCTTGGGGTCGAGCTGCACCCGCACCGCGTACTTCTGCTGGCCGAAAACCTGCACCTGCGCCACGCCGTTGATGGTGGCGATGCGCTGCGCGAGGTAGGTCTCGGCGTACTCGTTGACCGTCGACAGCGGCAGGGTGTCGGAGGTGAGCGCGAGCAGGTAGATCGACGCGTCGCCGGGGTTGACCTTGCGGAACGAAGGCGGCGTGGTCATCGCCGCCGGGAGCTGCCGGGCGGTGGCCGCGATGGCGGAGTTCACGTCCTGCGCCGCGGCGTCGATGTCGCGGTCCAGCGAGAACTGCAGGGTGATCTGGGTGGTGCCCTGCCCGCTCTGCGAGGTCATGGAATCGAGCCCGGCGATGGTGGAGAACTGCTTCTCCAGCGGCGTGGCGACCGCCGCGGCCATGGTCTCGGGGCTCGCCCCTGCCAGCTCGGCGCTCACCGAGATGGTGGGGAAATCGATGTTGGGCAGCGCGTTGACCGGCATCAGCCGGAAGCCGACGATGCCGAAGATGATGAAGGCCGACATGACCAGCGTGGTCATGACCGGCCTGCGGATGAACGGCTCGGCAAGATTCATGCGATCTTCCTTGTACCGCGTCTTCCCCGCAGCCCGGCCGCGGACCGCGCGCCCCGGCCGGCTGCCAGGGTCACGCCCCTACTGCGCTCGCACCACCACCCGGGTCCCGGGGCCGAGCCGCAGCTGCCCCTGGGTGACGACCTGCTCGTCCCTGTGCAGCCCCGCGGAGACGATGGACATCTCGCTCTCGGTGCGCGCGATCGTGATCGGGCGCACCTCGACCGTGGAATCGTCCTTGATCACGAACGCGAACTGGCCGTTCGGGCCGGTCTGCACGGCGCGCGCGGGCACCACCAGCGCGTCGCGTTCGTCGAAAAGGCGCAGGCTCACCTGCGCGAACTGTCCCGGCCACAGCGTGTTGTCCCGGTTCTCGAACTGCGCCTTCAACCGGATGGTGCCGGTGGCGAGGTCCACCGCGTTGTCGACGAACACCAGCTTGCCCGAGACCGCCCTGCCCTTGGAATCGCTCGGCACCGCGTCCACCTCCAGCAGCCCGGTCTTCATGCGCGCGCGTATCTCGGCCAGGCGCTGCTCCGGCACCGCGAAGCTCACGTAGATCGGATGCACCTGGTTGACGACGACGATCGGGTTGGGGTCGGCGAAGCGCGCGATGTTGCCGCGCTGGAGCAGTATCTTGCCGACGTAGCCGTCGATCGGCGAGCGGATGGTGGTGTAGTCGAGCTGCAGCTTCGCGTTCTCGACCGCTGCCTCGCTCGCCTTGGCGACCGCCTGGGCGGTCTGGGCGTTGGTGCGGAACTGAAGGTAGCCGTCGGCCGAAACGAAGCTCTTTTCCAACAGCTCCTTGTAGCGCGCCTCCTGAGCGCCTGCGCGCTCCTGCGTCGCGCGGTCGCGCGCGAGCGCCGCCTCGGCCTGGTGCAGCGCGGCCTCGAACGGACGCGGATCCAGGCGGATCAGCACGCCACCCTGCTTGACCTCCTGGCCTTCCTTGAAGTTGATCTCGACGATCTGGCCGTCCACCCGCGGCTTGATCTGCACCGAGGCGTAGGCCTCGACGTTGCCGATGGCCTCGATCCGGTACGGTACGCTGCGCGCCTCGACTCGGGCGGCGGTCACCGGTACGGTGGCCGGTCCTTTCTGGCCCTTCTGAGCCTTTCCACCCTTGCCGCCCTTGCCGGATAGCGGTCCGCCTTCGGCCGACGCGATCGCCTCGTTGGCCTGCGTCGCCGATTCGTTGCGGTAGTAAAGACCTGCGGCGATGCCGGCCAGGATGATGCCCAGGAACAGCAGGCGCTTGACGCTCAACAGACCCATGCTTCGATCAACAGATTCCAGATACGCAGAACCGGCCGGCGCAGAGAATCACCGCCGGCCGTCTGAATTGAACACGAAACCGCATTGCAAAGAAGTTCTCGCAATTATCCGGGTCCCCGCCCCGGGGCGCGGGCAGACATAGTAGTGGCGCCCTGCCAGGGATATGACGCTCCGCCGCGATTGTCAGCAATCTGACAGATTATCGCCGAGGGTCGCACGCGACGCGCCACAGTACCCAAAGACCGAGGAAAGGTCCATCGAAAGGTCTATCGAAAGGCCCATCGAAAGGCCCATCGAAAGGCCCATCGAAAGGCCAATCGAAAGGTCCATCGAAAGGTCCATCGAAAGGTCGATCGAAAGCCGTTTCCTATGGGGACGCGCCCGGACGGGAAGGCGCGGTTCCGACCAGGCATGAGCCTGACCGCGGGCAGCCGGGCCGTCGATCATCCGGGCCACGATGATCGGCATGACGGCGTAGTTGCGATGCTCCAAGCGGCTTGCGGTGCTCCATCCGGGCCTGCCCCGAGACGAAGCTCTGGCGCCCTTGCCCAGTCACGCCGCTCGAATGGCCGCGCGCCCCGGTCCGGCCGCTGGCGGAACCTGCGTCAGTGATCCTCCTCGCGCACCCTGAAGCGCTGCAGCTTCCCGGTTTCGGTCCGCGGCAGCGACGCGCGGAACACGACGCGGCGCGGGTACTTGTACGGCGCGATCGACTGCTTCACGAAATCCTGCAACGCCTTCACGAGCGCGTCACCGGCGGCCGCCGGCTCCTTCAGCACCACGAACGCGGTCACCACCTGGCCGCGTTCGGGGTCCGGCAGACCGACCACCGCGCACTCGGCCACCGCCGGATGCGCCAGCAGCACGCCCTCGACCTCCGGGCCGGCGATGTTGTAGCCGGCCGAGATGATCATGTCGTCGGTGCGCGCCTGGAACACGAAGTCGCCCTGCGCATCCACGAGGTACGCGTCGCCGGTGACGTTCCAGCCGTCATGCACGTACTGCGCCTGGCGCTCGTCCGCGAGGTAGCGGCAGCCGGTCGGTCCCTTCACGGCCAGCCTGCCGACCTTGCCGGGCGGGGCCTCGCGGCCATCGTCGTCCAGCACGCACGCGACGTAGCCCGGCACCGGCTTGCCGGTCACGCCGCCGCGCGCATGCGCTTCGTCGGCGGAGATGAAGATGTGCAGCATCTCGGTGGTGCCGATACCGTCGATGATCTCGATGCCGGTGCGCTCTTTCCAGAGCGCGCGGGTGGCGGCCGGCAGCGCCTCGCCGGCGGAGACGCACTTGCGCAGGCGCGACAGCTCGACCGTCCCGGCGAGCGGCGCCATCGCGCGGTACGAGGTGGGCGCGGTGAAGCACACGGTCGCGCCGAACTCGGCGATCGCCGCCAGCAGCATCTCCGGCGCGGTCTTCTCCACCAGGACCGCGCACGCGCCGATCGCGAGGGGAAACAGCAGCAGCCCGCCCAGACCGAACGTGAAGGCGAGCGGCGGCGACCCGATGAAGACGTCGTCGCGGTTCGCCCGCAGCGTGTGACGCGGCCAGCACTCGCAGATCGCGACCAGGTCACGGTGAAAATGCATCGTGCCCTTGGGCTTGCCGGTCGTTCCCGAGGTGAACGCGATGATGCAGATATCGCCGGCGGCGGTGTCGACGTTCACGAAAGTAAGGGGTTTGGCCGCCGCCAGCGACTCGACGCTGTCCGGCCCGCTCGAATTGAAGCAGCGCAGTTCGCGCAGCGTGGGGCAGACGCGCCTGGCCGCGTGCAGCTCGCCGGCGAGCCGCGCATCGCACAGCGCATGCGAGACCTCCGCCTTCGCGATGACCTCGCTCAGCTCCTTCGCGCGCAACAGCGGCATCGTCGCGACCGCGATGCCGCCCGCCTTGATCACCGCGAACCAGCATGCGGCCATCATCGGGTTGTTGGCGGAGCGCAGCAGCACCCGGTTGCCGGGCGCGAGGCCCATGTCCTGAACCAGCACGTGCGCGATGCGATTGGACTGGTGCATCAGCTCGGCGTAGGTCCAGACGAGCCCCGGGGCGCGGATGCACGGCCGCCCGCCGTTGCCGGCCTCGACGTGGCGATCGAGCAGCCAGGCGGCGCAGTTCAGACGCGGCGGGAACCGCAGCTCGGGCAGCGGGAAGATGAATTCCGGCCACAGCTCGCGTGGCGGCAGCTTGTCACGCGCGAAGGTGTCCAGGTGCGCCGTCTCGTCCATCGTCCCTCCCTGATGCGCTGCGTTCGCTCAGCCATTGGCCTCGGGCTGCTCGGCCGCCATCGCGGCCGTGCGGCGCAGGTTGCGGTAGAGCTGGTCGCGGCCCGAGAGGTACGGCAACGGCCACGGCGCGCCGGCATGGTCCAGTTGCGCGGCGGCGTGCAGCGTCCAGTACGGGTCGGCGAGGTGCGGGCGCGCGAGCGCGCACAGGTCGGCGCGGCCGGAGGCGATGATCGAATTCACGTGATCGGGCTCGAAGATCGCTCCCACCGCGATCGTGGCGATGCCCACCTCGTTGCGGATGCGGTCGGCGAACGGTGTCTGGTACATGCGGCCGTACACGGGCTGCGCCGCGCGCGTGGTCTGACCCGTGGAAACGTCGATCATGTCGGCGCCCGCGGCCTTGAAGCGCTGCGCGATGATCACCGCGTCCTCGCCGGTGTTGCCGCCCGGCGCCCAGTCGTGCGCCGAGATGCGCACCGACATGGGTTTGCGCTCCGGCCACACCCCGCGCATCGCGGCGAACACCTCGAGCGGATAACGGCAGCGGTTGGCGATCGAGCCGCCATATTCGTCCTCGCGCCGGTTGGTGAGCGGGCACAGGAACGCCGACAGCAGGTAACCGTGCGCGCAGTGCAGCTCGAGCCAGTCGAATCCGCATTCGTCGGCCCAGCGCGTGGCGCGCACGAACTCGGCCAGCACGCGGTCCATGTCGGCGCGACTCATGGCGCGCGGCACCTGATTGTTCGGTCCGTACGCGATCGGCGAAGGCGCGAGCAGCGGCCAGTTGCCGCCCGGCTCGCCGGGCGGCAGCGGTTCGTCCGCGTCCAGCCAGCCGAGCTGCGTCGATCCTTTGGGGCCGGCGTGGCCGAGCTGGATGCCGATCTTCGCCGGGGATCGCGTGTGCACGTAGTCGACGATACGTTTCCACGCGGCGCGGTGTTCGTCCAGGTACATGCCGGCGCATCCCGGCGAGATGCGCGCGTCGGCTGAAACGCAGGTCATCTCGGTGAACACGAGCGCGGCGCCGCCGTGCGCGCGGCTTCCCAGGTGCACCAGGTAGTAGTCGTCCGGCGTGCCGTCGCGGCACGAGTACTGCGCCATCGGCGAGACGACGACGCGGTTGGCGAGCGTGAGCCCTCGCACCGTGTAAGGGGTGAACATCGGCGGGATCGCCTCGGCGGGCGCGCCGCTTCGCGCGGCGAACCAGCGCTCCAGCCCGGCGACGTAAGCGGCGTCGCGCAGGCGCAGGTTCTCGTGCGAGATGCGCTGCGATCGCGTGAGCAGGCTGTAGGCGAACTGCTCGGCCTCGAAGCCCGCGTAGCGCTCCACGTGCTCGAACCACTCGGTGGAGTTGCGCGCGGCGTTCTGGATCTTCGCCACCTCCACGGCGCGCGCCTGCTCGTAGTCGCGCAGCGCGGCGCGCAGGTCGCCGCGGGTGGCAATGCAGCGCGACAGCTCGATCGCGTCTTCCAGCGCGAGCTTGGTGCCGGAGCCGACGGAAAAGTGCGCGGTGTGCGCCGCGTCGCCGATCAGCACGACCGGCGTTGCGCCCGCGTCGTGCACCCAGGTCTTGCAGATCACGCGCGGGAAGCGGATCCACTGCGCGGCGCCGCGCAGGTGGGCCGCATTGGACATCAGCGCGTGGCCGGCGAGGTGTTTCGCGAACAGCCGCTCGCAGAACGCGATCGACTCCTCCGTGCTCGCCCGGTCGAGACCCGCGCGCCGCCACACCTCCTGTGGCGTTTCGACGATGAAAGTGGACAGTTCATCGTCGAAGCGGTACGCGTGCGCCTGGAACCAGCCCGCCTCGGACTTCTCGAACGCGAATGTAAACGCGTCGAAGCGCCGCCGCGTGCCCAGCCACACGAAGCAGCACCTGCGCAGGTCGATGTCGGGCCGGTAGCTCGCGGCGAAACGCGTTCGCAAGCGGCTGTTCAGGCCGTCGGCGGCGACGACGAGATCGGCGTCGAAGCGCGCGTCCTCGGGAAACTCGGTCTGGTGGCGAAGCGTCACGCCCAGCGCCGCGCAGCGCTCCTGCAGGATGTTCAGCAGCCGCTTGCGGCCCAGGCCGCAGAAGCCGTGGCCGCTGGAGCGGATCACGCGCCCCTTGAAGTGCACGTCGATGTCGCCCCAGTGGTTGAATGCGTCCAGTATGCGCTGCGCGGAGGGCGCGTCGGCCTGCCGCAGCTTGTCCAGCGTCTGGTCCGAGAACACCACGCCCCAGCCGAAGGTATCGTCGGGCCGGTTGCGTTCGATCACCGTGATGTCGTGCGCGGGGTCGCGCTTCTTCGCCTGCAACGCGAAGTAAAGGCCGGCTGGGCCGCCGCCGACGCACAGAATTCGCATGTAGCCACCTCCCGAGGCATGCGGCGAGCGGCGCGCGCGGGCGCACCCGAAGGGCCGCTCACCGGGTGACGCCGCGCCGGGCGCGCGGCATCACCCGGCGCGGACCGCACGCGCCCGCGGCGGCTGCGTCGCCATCGACCCGGTGCGACCGGCGCTGGCGCGAACATCGCGCCGCCGCTCGCCCCCGGACATCCAGCGAAGCTCAGCCCCGCGCCGCGCGCGCCAGGATGCCGCGCGCCGACTCTCCCGCCTCCTTCACCACCCTGGCGACGTCGGCGTGGGCGAGCCTGCCGCCGCGCACGAGCACCCGGCCGTCCACCATGACGGTGTCGACATTGGCAGGCTGTCCCTGGAACGCGAGCGCGTAGTAGGGATCGCCCATCGGCGCCATGTTGATGTCGGCCGTTCGCACCAGGATCAGGTCGGCGCGCTTGCCCGCAGAGAGCGAGCCGACCTTGTCGGCGATCCCCAGCAGCCTGGCGCCCTCGAGGGTGGCCAGTTCGACCAGCCGCCTGGGTTTCAGGCGCAGCGGCGCGCCCGTGCGCTGCCACTCCGACCACATCCGCGCGCGCATGACGTTGAAGAAATCCGCGTTGGTCGCCGCCGACGCATCGACGGACAGCCCGAGCGGCACGCCTAGGGCGTTCAACTCGGAATACTGGATGGTCCCGTTGCGCACCGCCGAGTAGGACATCTCGATCACCGGCGCGATGCTGTACGGCGATTTCGTGTCGCCGACCATCTTGAGTTCCCCGGGCGTCATCCCCTGGGGGTGCACCAGGAGCATATCCGGGCCGAGCAGCTCGTTCCTGCCCATCAGGTCGATCAGGTTCTTCGGCCCGCAGTGAATCGTCATCGGCAAGCCGAGTTTGCGGATCCCCTCGAACTCCGAGCGAAACAGCTCGACGGAGATGGCGCCGCGCGTGCCGCCCGGACCCGGGGTACGCAGGCAGGCGCCGATGCCGAGCATGCCGTCGCTCGACATCCATTGCTGCTTCACGCGCGCGAGGTCGGCGAAGTTCATCGGCCGGTCCGCCGCGTGTCCCTGACCGGCGCCATAAGAGAAGCGCGCGCGCACGCCCATGTCCTTCAGGGCCTGGATTTCGGCGTCCGCGTGCTCGGGGGTCACCGTATTGTGCGACCAGTCGTGCACCGTGGTGATGCCCGAGAGCAGCCCTTCGACCACGCCGAGGCGCACCCCGGCGTAGGCATCCTGGGGCGTGCAGTGACGACCGACCCGGATCGTCGTCGGGAAATAGCCTTCCTGCGGATCGTCCGCGCGTATGGCCAGGCGCAGCGCCGTGCACCACAGGTGCCAGTGGGTATCGATGAAGCCCGGCATGACGATCCTGTCGCGCGCATCGACCACTCGGGCCCCCGGCGCGGCGAGTCGGGGGCCTACCGCCACGATCGTGCCGTTGCGAACGTGCACGTCGCCGGCGGGGAGATCGCCCAGCACCGGATCCATGGTGAGGACGTGGCCCGCTCGAATCAGGTACTCGCCGCGCGCGGGTAAGCCGCCGGCCGCGCGCCCCCTCCCTTTCCCTGAAGCGCCCTGCGCGAGCGCGGCCGGGGCGCCAAGCGCGGCGAGCGTCGAGGCGCCGCCGGCGAGCTTGAGGAAATCACGTCGATGCCAGGTGCAATTGCAGAACATGGCGCCTCCTCGTCACGCAACGGAAGATGCGAGGTTTATCTCGATTCGCACGCTGGAAGCCGGGCCAGAAGCCGCGCCTGAAGTCGCACCAGAACGCTCGCGAGAAGATCGAGAAAGGATACTGCGCTCAGGCGCGAGCTCGCAAGTTCACCGCCGCATCGGCAGTATCGCCAGCGATGGATCGACACGGCGATGGGCTGTCTCGAGCCCCCGGCCTGCTGTAACCTTCCGCGCCATGTCTGCCGCAAACCCGCGCACCCGCGGCGTATGATCCGCCCTCCGGACTGGCGCTTCGCCTCGACACTGGCGGCCCTCACGCTCGTCGGGCCGCTCGCCATCCACCTCTTCCTGCCCGCCATGCCGGCGGTCAAGCTGGCATTCGGGATCTCGGATGCCGCCAGCGGACTGATGCTGAGCGTGACCCTGTTCGTGGTCGCCTTCGCCACGCTCGCCTACGGATCGCTCTCGGACCGCTATGGGCGGCGGCCGCTGCTGCTCGGGGGCCTGGCGATCTTCACCCTGGGAAGCGCGATCTCGGCGCTCGCCCCGTCACCCGAACTGCTTTTGGCCGGACGCGCCGTCCAGGCAGTGGGCGCCGGGTGCAGCGGCGGCCTCACGCGCGCGATCGCGCGCGACGCCTACGGCACCGAGGGGCTGGTAACAGTCATCGCCTACCTCACCATGGCCTATACCCTTGGGCCGATGATCGCGCCGCTCGCGGGCGGCTTCCTCATCGACGCAAGCGGGTGGCGCAGCGTGTTCTGGCTGGCGGCCGTCTCGGGTGCGATGATCCTCGTCGCGGCCTGGCGGGTGCTCGGCGAGACCCTGCCCGCCGAGAAGCGCCTCGCGCAGCAGGCAGGCATGCTGAGGGACTACGCGCGCCTGTTCAGCAGTCTGCGCTTCAACGCCTACGTGCTGCAGTCGGGGTTCTCCTCCGCGACCTTCTTCGTCATGAGCAC
>JADLDQ010000208.1 GCA_020846575.1 Burkholderiales bacterium | reverse complement strand
GCGGCCGCGCGCTGGCGCCGCCGCGGCGGCCGCGCGCTGGCGCCGCCGCGGCGGCCGCGCGCTGGCGCCGCCGCGGCAGTCGCGCGCTGGCGCGCGCTGGGGCGCGGACCGGGTCGCCGGCGCTGACCCTGTGTTCTAATGCGCCCGGTTTACATGCAGGAAACGGCCATGAACGACAACGACCTGTTCGATCACGCGTCCATCGCTCCCTTTTTCATGGCCGAATCGCTGGCGGTCATCGGCGCCTCTTCCGACCCGCACAAGTACGGCGGGCGCCCGGCGCGCTGGGCGCGGCTGGGTGGCTTTCGCGGTCGCGTCTATCCCATCAATCCCGGCGCGGCGCAAGTGCAGGGCATGCGCGCCTATCCTTCGCTCGCCGCGGTGGAGGGCACGGTGGATTGCGCCTTCATCGCCGTGCCCGCGGCGGCCGTCGAGGACGCGGTGCGCGCCTGCGCCGCGAAAGGCGTGCGCGCCGCCATCGTGATCACCGCCGGTTTCGGCGAGCTGGGCGAGGAGGGTCGCGCTCGTCAGGAACGCATCGCCGCGATCGCGCGCGCCGCGGGGATGCGCATGCTCGGCCCCAACTGCATGGGCGTGATCAACTTCGCGCGCCGCTTCTACCCGACCTTTCTCACCCTGTTCCGCGGGGACGAGGACCCTGCGCCGGCGAGCGGCAGCATCAGCCTGGTGAGCCAGAGCGGCGCGGTCGGCGGCCACGTGTACGAGCTCGGGCGCGCGCGCGGCGTGGGCTTCGCCAAGTGGATCACCACCGGCAACCAGGCCGACGTGCAGGTGGCCGACTGCATCGCCTGGTTTGCGCAGGACCCGCAGACCCGCGCGATCATGGTGTACATGGAGGGCAGCCCCGATCCCGGACGACTGCTGCGCGCCCTGCGCCTCGCGCGCCAGGCCGGCAAGCCGGTGGTGCTGCTCAAGTCCGGCCGCTCGCAGATCGGCGGCGAGGCGGCGCGTTCGCACACCGGGGCGCTGACCGGGTCGGATGCCGCGTTCGACGGCCTATGCGCCCAGACCGGCGTGCACCGCGCGCGCACCATCGACGAGCTGGTCGACGTGGCCCTGGCGACCACGCACGGCCGCTACCCGGCCAGGGCCGAGGTGGGGATGGTCACCGTCTCGGGCGGTGTCGGCGCGCTGATGGCGGACTACGCCGAAGAGCTGGGGCTGGCGGTGCCGGCGCTGCCCGCGAGCGCGCAGCGCCGGCTGCTCGAGGTCTTTCCCCACGGTTCGGCGAGGAATCCCGTCGATCCGACCGCCCTGTGGGCGCAGGACGTGAGCGTCTTCGGCCACAGCCTGAGGGCGCTCCTGGACGAGGGCGGCCATGACGCGGTGGTGATCTTCCTCTCGGTCGCCGGAACGATCCCCGTGCTGCGGGACCGGATCCTCGAGCAGATCGTCCCGGTCTGCGAGGAATTTCCCGGCCGGCTGGTGGTGATCAGCATGATGGGAAGCGCCGAGGTTCTCGCCGCCTGGCGGGAGAAGGGATTCCTGATGTACGAAGAGCCGCGCCGCGCGCTGGAAGTGGTCGCGGCGCTGGCGCGCTTCGGCGCGCGCGTGGTGCGGGCGAAGGCGCTGCCGCCGGCGCCGCGCGTGCCCGGGAGCCTGCGCGTCCTGCCGCGGGGCAGACTGGGCGAGCACGAGGCGATGGACCTGCTGGAGCGGGCCGGGATCCCGTTCGCGCCGCGGCGGCTCGCCGTCTCGCGGCTCGCGGCCGAACGCGCCGCCGCCGGGATGGGGTTCCCGGTGGTGCTCAAGCTCGCCTCGCCCGACATCGCTCACAAGTCCGACATCGGCGGCGTGATCCTCGGACTCACCGATCGCCGCGCGGTCGGCAACGCGCACGACCTCGTGCTGCGCCGCGCCCGCAAGGCGGCGCCGGGAGCGCAGCTCCAGGGGGTGCTGGTGGCGCACCAGATTCAGGGCGGCGTGGAGACCATCATCGGGGCGAGCTGCGACCCGGCCCTCGGGCCGGTGGTGATGTTCGGTATCGGCGGCGTGTTCGTCGAGATCTACCGCGACGTGGCCTTCCGGGTGGCGCCGATCTCGCCGCGCGAGGCGCGGGAGATGATCGGCGACATCCGGGGGTACGCGCTGCTGGCGGGAGCGCGCGGGCGCGCGCCGGCCGACATCCAGGCGCTCGCGCGCGCGCTCAGCCGCCTGTCGGTGTTCGCCGCCGCCAACGCGGACACCGTGCGCGGCATCGACATCAACCCGTTCATCGTGCTGGAACGGGGCCGTGGCGCCTGCGGCGTGGACGCGCTGGTGGAATTCGTGGAGAAGTGAAGCGACGCCGGCTTAACGCCGGCCGCGCAGCTCAGACCACTCCGGCCGCGTGCGCCTGACGCTCGGCGTGGTAGGAGGAGCGCACCAGCGGCCCCACCGCGGCGTGAGAGAAGCCGAGTGCGCGCGCCTCGCGCTCGAACAGCGCGAAGCCCTCGGGATGCACGTAGCGCGCCACCGGCAGGTGGTGCACGGAGGGCCGCAGGTACTGGCCGATGGTGAGCATGTCCACCCGGTGCGCGCGCAGGTCGCGCATCACCGCGAGGATCTCGTCGTCGCGCTCGCCCAGCCCCACCATCAGACCCGACTTGGTCGGGACCGTGGGATGGCGGTTCTTGAACGCCGAGAGCAGCGCGAGCGAGTGCGCGTAGTCGCCGCCCGGGCGGGCGGTGCGGTACAGGCGCGGGACCGTCTCCAGGTTGTGGTTCATGACGTCCGGCGGGCAGGCGTCCAGGACGTCGAGCGCGCGTTCCAGCCGCCCGCGGAAATCGGGCACCAGCACCTCGATCACCGTGCCCGGCGAGCGCTCGCGCAGCGCGCGGATGCAGTCCGTGAAGTGGCGCGCGCCGCCGTCCTTCAGGTCGTCGCGGTCCACGCTGGTGATCACCACGTAGCGCAGCGCCAGCGACGCGATGGTCCGCGCCAGGTGCAGCGGCTCCTCGGGGTCCGGGGCGAGCGGCCGGCCGTGGGCGACGTCGCAGAACGGGCAGCGCCGGGTGCAGATGTCGCCCAGGATCATGAAGGTCGCGGTGCCCTTGCCGAAGCACTCCCCGATGTTGGGGCAGGAAGCCTCCTCGCATACGGTGTGCAGCCGCTGCTCGCGCAGCACGCGCGTGATGTCGTGAAAGCGGCTCCCGGGGCCGGGCGCCTTCACCCGGATCCAGTCCGGCTTGCGCTGCGGTGCGGCGGGGACGATGGGGATCGCCGCCTTGCGCGTCTTGCCCTCGCCCTTGTGTTTGTCGCCGGGCTGCATCAGCGTTCCAGTTGCGCGAGGAGGATGCCGGCGAAGCGCGCGCCGATCTCCTCCATGCCGGCGGCGATGCCGAGCGAGCGGCAGTCGGTGACGCGCAGCCCCGGGAAGCCGCAGGGGTCGATCGCCTGGAAAGGGGAGAGGTCCATGTCGACGTTGAGCGCGATGCCGTGATAGGAGCAGCCGCGGCGGATGCGCAGGCCGAGCGCGGCGACCTTGGCGCCGTCCACGTAGACGCCCGGCGCGCCGGCCCTGCGCCCGGCCTGCACATTATAGGTGGCGAGCAAGTCGATGGCGCCCTGCTCCAGCCGCGACACCAGTTCCCGCACGCCGAAGCCGCGCCGGCCGAGGTCGAGCATCGCGTAGGCGATCGCCTGGCCCGGCCCGTGATAGGTGATCTGTCCGCCGCGGTCGGCGTGCAAGAGCGGGATGGTCGCCGCCGAGCGCGGGAAATGCTCGCTGCGCGCCGCGACGCCGGCGGTGTAGACCGGCGGGTGCTCGGTGAGCCACAACTCGTCCGCCGTCTCGCCGGTGCGCCCGGCGGTGAAGCGGCGCATGGCCTGGTAGGTGTCGCCGAATGCGGTCCGACCCAGGGCAAGCAGGCGGATGCGCGCGCCGGCCGGGTCACCGCGATGCCGGACCGGGGACGCGTCTTGCTGCATCGGAATCAGCATGTTCAAGGATGGAGCGCCTGCGGCGATGCCGCGAAGGCACGAGCGTCCCGCGCCGCTGGCGCGGCGGCCGCGGCCCGCCGCAGCGCGCGCCGCAGCGCGTATGGTACGGTGTATGGCATGGAGCAGACCACCGTTTATATCCCGCAGGAGTTCAAGCGCGCGCTGCGCCGCATCGCCGTCGCCAGGCGCACGAGCGCAGCGCATCCGATCCGGGAGGCGCTGCGGCAGCTCACCGAGCGCTCCTTGCCGCCGCGTACCGGCTCGAGCCGTTCGGCGCGGCCGATGTCGCAAGGGCAAACGAGGTGCTCGACCAGTACGCCGATCTGGATCTCGGCCTTGCCGACGCGTCCATCGTCGTGCTGGCCCGCCGGCACGGGCTCGCCGATGTGCTCACGCTCGACGAGCGGCATTTCCGGCCGCTGCGCGTCGCACCGCGCAGGCGCTTCAGGATACTGCCCTTCGACCGGTAGGCCATCGCTGCAGGAATGCCGCCGCGCCCGCGAGCGCGAGTCGGGATTCGCCGGGCGCCGCACGCGATCCGTTCAAAGCACCATCTTGACCATCGGGTGATCGCACAGCTCCCGGTACAGCGCGTCGAGCTGCTCGCGCGACACAGCGCGGATGGTGAAGGTGAGGCTGAGGTACTTGCCTTCGCGGCTGGCGCGCATCTCCACGCTGCCCGGATCGAAGTCGGGGGCGTGCCGCTTCACCACTTCCAGCACGACCTGGGCGTACCCGTTGCGGGTGAGCCCCATCACCTTGATGGGGAATTCGCACGGGAAGGCGAGCAGGGACGGTTCGAGCACGGCCATCAGGCTCGGATCTCCTCGCCCGTGCGGCGCATCACCTGCGCCTTGAACTGCTGGTAGAGCGCATGGACCCTGCGGAACACCGGTCCCGGCGCGCCATCGCCGACCGGCCTGCCGTCCAGCCGGGTGACCGCCAGCACCTCGCGCGAGGACGAGGTGATCCACACCTCCTCGGCCGCGCGCAGTTCCGCTTCGGCGACCGGCCGGATCTCATGGGCGAAGCGGTGCGCGGCGAGCAGTTCCAGCACCACGTCGTAGGTGATGCCGGGGAGCATGAGGTGCGATTTCGGCGGGGCGAGCGCCACGCCCGCCCTGACCACCAGCACGTTGCTCGCGGAGGCCTCGGCCAGCTGGCCGTCGCGGATGAGGATGGTCTCCGCGCAGTCCGCCTCCGCGGCGAGGTTGCGCAGCATGCAGTTCGCCAGGAGCGAGGTCGACTTGATGTCGCAGCGCAGCCAGCGGAAGTCCGCGTGGGTGATGGCCGGCACGCCGTCGCGAACCTGCGCCTCGGACGGTGTCGAGAGCGGATTCGCCATGATGAACACGGTGGGCCTTGCCTGCTTCGGGAAGGCGTGCTCGCGCGGCGCCGCGCCCCGGGTGATCTGGAGGTATATCCCCTGGTCGTCCCAGGGGTTGGCGGCGACGATGCGCGCGATCAGTTCCCGCCAGCGCTCGCGGGCGTAGGG
>JADLDQ010000468.1 GCA_020846575.1 Burkholderiales bacterium | reverse complement strand
CGGATGAGCATCTGTCCGGTGGACATCACCAGGAACATCAGCATCATGATGAAGATGTACCCCGAGAAGAAGGTCTCCAGGAACCCCGATTCGGTCTCCTCTCCTCCCTTCGACACTTTGATGGTCCGGATGTCGATGTCCGTGATGAGCCGCCGGATGGTCTTGGGATCGTACCCGGCGGAGGTGAGCCGCCGCTCGACGATGATGTCCTCCAGCGTCCGTGAGAACCGTTCCTGGTCCCGGACGTTCCCCACGTTCTCCGCGCGGTACTCCACCTTGCCGCTGTCCATGACGTTGAGAGGGATGATGAAGTACCCTTCGAGCTCGCCCGACGACAACCGCGCCGTGGCGATCACCTTCAGATGTTCGCGTTCCATCGATTCTCCGGCGATCTCCGACAGCCGGTAGGTCGGTGCGCCGGACGGAAGCCGGTACTTCTCTTCGAAACGAGCGTTCACCGCCGTGGTGAGCATGCGGGTCTCGTCGATGACGCCGATGGTCTTGGTGGTCTCCTTCTCGCTCTTGGACAGCAGGCCCGGCAGCACCATGAAGACCGCCATGATGGCGGGGGTCATGAACAGACCGATGATGAACGCCTTGGTGCGCACCTTCTCCACGAACTCCCATCGGGCGACGGCGAACGTCTTATTCATGGTCCACCTCCGGCGTCCGTTGACGCAATTGTCTCAATTTGACGAACGAGGAACCCGCCGCCGCGATGCCGACCACCGTCAGCGCCCACAGGTCCTTCCCCCCGAACGACAGCACGCCGCCGACGAGCGCGATGAGGATGCCGGCGACGATGCCGAGCTGGTGCTTCCGTTCGCCCGGCGCCGCAGTCCGCACGACGGTCGCCGCTGCCGTTTCCGTCTCACGTTTCTCCGCCTGTTCCACGGTCTCCCCCACGACGTTCAGGAAGATGGTATTGAGCGACGGTTCGACGAACTCGAACTTCCGCACGTCGAGCCGCGGTGCGATGGCCGGAAGGATCTCTCCTGCCGATGTTCCGGCGCGCATCGACAGCTCCGCATAGTTCTCGTACACGGTCGCCTTCTCGACGAAGGGAAGCGACGGAAGGAACGAACCGTCCCCTTCGTACGCCAGATGCACCGCGTTCGTGCCGAACCGCTGCTTCACCTGTTTGACGGTCCCTTCGAGCACGATGCGCCCCTTGTTGATGAGACAGATCTCGTCGCACAGCTTCTCGGCCGCATCCATCTGATGGGTCGAGAAGATGACCGCCTTCCCTTTCGCCTTCAGTTCCTTGAAGATGTCCTTCATCACGATCTGGTTCACGGGATCGAGACCGGAGAACGGCTCGTCCAGCACCACCAGGTCCGGATCATGCAGGATGGCGGTGATGAACTGCACCTTCTGCTGGTTCCCTTTGG
>JADLDQ010000207.1 GCA_020846575.1 Burkholderiales bacterium | reverse complement strand
CCGGCCTTATCGATGCGCGGCGGAGAACCGGCAAGCCCCAGGTCGACATTTCGTTTCCCGAAGTCGAGAAGTTCGACGGCCTTCCCCCTGCGCGCGTCGAAGGCTCGACCGCGTTCGTTTCGATCATGGAAGGCTGCAGCAAGTACTGCAGTTTCTGCGTGGTGCCCTATACCCGCGGCGACGAGTTCTCGCGGCCGGTCGCGGCGGTGCTCGAGGAGGTCGCCGCGCTGGCGCGCGCCGGCGTGCGCGAGGTCACCCTCCTCGGCCAGAACGTGAACGCGTATCGAGGCCGCTTTCCGGCGCACGCTGCGCAAGGCGGCGCGCCGGACGATGCGCGCGGCCGCGCGCAGGACGAGTGCGATCTCGCGCTGCTCCTGCGCCACGTCGCCGCGGTCCAGGGCATCGGCCGGGTGCGCTACACCACCTCGCACCCGCGCGAATTCACGCAGCGCCTGATCGACGCGCATGCGAGCGTCGACGCGCTCGCCCTGCACGTGCACCTGCCGGTGCAGTCGGGCAGCGACCGCGTTCTGGCGGCGATGAAGCGCGGCTATACCGTGCTCGAGTACAAGTCGATCCTGCGGCGCCTGCGCGCCGCGCGTCCCGGCATCAGCGTCTCGACCGACCTGATCGTCGGCTTTCCCGGCGAGACCGAGGAGGATTTCCGCGCCACCCTGCGGCTGGCCGAGGAGATGGGGTTCGATGCCTCGTTCTCCTTCGCGTACAGCGCGCGCCCCGGCACGCCCGCCGCCGAACTGCCGAATGCGCTGGACGAGGGCTGCAAGCTGGAGCGCCTGCACCGCCTGCACCAGGTGCTGGACAAGAGCGAATCGGCCATTTCCGAATCGATGCTCGGAAGCGTGCAGCCGGTGCTGATCGAGGGCCCGTCGCGCAAGGACCCGGGCGAACTGTGCGGACGCACCTCGAACAACCGCGTGGTGAACCTGCGCGGCGAAGCGAGCCCGGGCGAGTTCCGCGCGGTGCGCATCACCGCGGTGCTGGCGCACTCGCTGCGAGGTGAACTGGAACGCACGCGTTAAGGGCCGCTCCAGGCGCGAACCCCTGGCGCGAAGCAACAGGGTGGTCCAATGAGCGCGAAGGCTCGCCCAGAGGGCGAATCCCCTGGCGCGCGGCGCTTTGCGCCGCCGCGGCAAAACTGGGAAACTACCCGCCTCCTCCCTTGCCCGACGCGTCCCCAGACTGCTTGAAAGCCAAGCCCGTCGAACTGCGCTTCACGCCGGTCGACAACCACCGCCTCGCCAACCTGTGCGGGGCGCTCGACGAGAACCTGAGGCAGATCGAAACCGCCTTCGACGTGACGATCTCGCGCCGCGGCGAGCGCTTCACGCTGCGCGGCGAGTCCGCCGGGACCGGCCGCGCGGCCCGCGCCCTGGAGCGCTTCTACGCCGACGCCTCGAGGAACCTGACAGTGGACGACGTGCAGCTCGCGCTGATCGAGCTGCGCGGCCCCGCGCCCGCGGCGGAATCCGGCGACGAGCCCGCGCTGCTGACGCGGAAAGCCGACCTGAAGGGCCGCACGCCCAACCAGCGCGCCTACCTGCGCAGCATCCTCTCGCACGACATCACCTTCGCCATCGGCCCGGCCGGCACCGGCAAGACCTACCTCGCGGTGGCGTGCGCGGTGGACGCGCTGGAGCGCGACGCGGTCAAGCGCATCGTGCTGGTGCGCCCCGCGGTCGAGGCGGGCGAGCGCCTGGGGTTCCTGCCCGGCGACCTCGCTCAGAAGGTGGATCCGTACCTGCGCCCGCTGTACGACGCGCTGTACGACCTGCTCGGCTACGACAAGGTGGGGCGCCTGTTCGAGCGCAGCGCGATCGAGCTGGCGCCCCTTGCCTACATGCGCGGGCGCACCCTCAACCACTCCTTCATCCTGCTGGACGAGGCGCAGAACACCACCCCCGAGCAGATGAAGATGTTCCTCACCCGCATCGGCTTCGGCTCCAAGGCGGTGATCACCGGCGACGTGACCCAGGTCGACCTGCCGCGCGGGCACAAGAGCGGCCTGGTGGAGGCGCGCGAGGTGCTCGCCGAGGTGCGCGGCATCGCGTTCTCGAGCTTCACCTCGCGCGACGTGGTGCGCCACCCGCTGGTGCAGCGCATCGTGGATGCGTACGAACGTGTGCGCGAATGACGCGCGCGGCAGGCCGAGCGCCGCGGTGACGGTGCAGCTCGCAACGCGCGCCCGCGTCCCGTCCGCCGCGCGCCTGCGGCGCTACGCGCGCGCCGCGCTGCCGGCGCGCGCCGAGGTCACGCTGCGGCTGGTCGGCGAGCGCGAGGCTCGCGCGCTCAACAGGACCTACCGCGGCAGGGACTACGCCACCAACGTGCTCGCCTTCGACTACGGGCCCGAACCGCTGCGCGGCGGGACCGGTGGGCCGCCGCGCGGCGGGACCGGTGAGCCGCTGCGCGGCGGTATCAGTGTCATCGGGCCGCTGCGCGGCGATATCACCCTGTGCGCGCCGGTGCTCGCGCGCGAGGCGCGCGAGCAGGGCAAGCCGCTGGAGGCGCACTACGCGCATCTCACGGTGCACGCGGTGCTGCACCTGCGCGGCTACCGCCACCGCACCGGGGTCGAGGCGCGCCGCATGGAGGCGCGCGAGCGCGCGATCCTGCGCGGACTCGGTTATCCTGATCCCTACCGCGCAGCCGGCCAGGCAGGCCGCCGGGCCGAAGGCCGCGGCAGGCCCGCAGTGAGACCCGCGCCGGGCGCGGGCCGATCCGCGCCGCGCGCACGCCGATGAACGAACACGCCAGACCCCGTCTGCTCGAGCGCCTTTCGGCGCTCCTGATGCGCGAACCCGAGGACCGGGAGCAGCTGCTCGCGGTGCTGCGTTCGGCGCACGAGCGCGACCTGCTGGACGCCGACGCGCTGTCGATGATCGAGGGCGTGCTTCAGGTCTCGGAGATGCAGGTCCGGCACATCATGGTGCCGCGCTCGCGCATGGACGTGATCGACATCAACGACACCCCGGACCGCTTCATCCCGCACGTGATCGCCACCGCGCATTCGCGCTTCCCGGTGGTGGACCGCAACCGCGACGACGTGATCGGCATCCTGCTCGCCAAGGACCTGCTGCGCTACTACGCCGGCGAGGAGGAGTTCGTCGTGCGCGACATGCTGCGTCCCGCGGTGTTCGTGCCCGAGGCGAAGCCTCTGAACGTGCTGCTGCGCGAGTTCCGCAACAGCCGCAACCACATGGCGATCGTGGTCGACGAGTACGGCGGGGTGGCGGGACTGGTGACCATCGAGGACGTGCTGGAGCAGATCGTCGGCGACATCGAGGACGAGTACGACTTCGACGAGGACTCCGACAACATCGTGCGCGAGCACGCCGGCCAGTACCGGGTGCGCGCCCAGGCGGACCTGGCGGCCGTCAACGAGGCGCTCGGCACCGCGTTCCCGGCGGAGAACTTCGACACCATCGGCGGGCTGGTGATCGACCGGCTGGGGCGGCTTCCGCGGCGCGGCGAGTCGATCGCGATCGACGGGCTGCGCATCACGGTGCTGCGCGCCGACAGCCGCAGGCTGCACCTGCTCTCGGTGCAGCGCGTGCCGCCGCAACCGGCCCTCGCCTCGGGCGAGGACTCGCCCGGGTGAGCGCTCCGGCGCGACGGACCTTCGCAACGGACCCCGCAGCCCGACCGGCGCTCGAGAGACCCGCCCGCTGGCTCGCGCTGCCCTGCGGCGCCGCCGCGGTGGCCGGCTTTTCTGCGTGGAACCTCGGCTGGCTGCCGCTCGTGTGTCTGGCGGCTCTGGTGTTCGCCTGGCTGCGCGCTCCCGGCCCCAGATCGGCGGCGCTGGCGGGTTTTCTGTTCGGCGCGGGCTTTTTCGGCGCCGGCGTGTCGTGGATTTACGTCAGCCTGCACGTGTTCGGGCTGATGCCGGCGCCGCTCGCGGCGCTGGCGACGGCGCTGTTTTGCGCCTACCTGGCCCTGTTTCCCGCGCTGGTCGGCTCGCTGCAGGCGCGCCTTGACCTCGCCCCGGGCATTCGGGCGCTGGTGCTCGTCCCGGCCCTGTGGGTGCTCGCGGAATGGATGCGCGGCGGGTTGCTGACGGGCTTTCCCTGGCTCGCGCTCGGTTACTCGCAGGCCGACACCCCGCTCGCCGGCTTCGCACCGCTGGCGGGTGTGTACGGCGTATCGCTCGCCGCGGCGCTGGCCGCCGGCGCGCTCGCGCTCGCCGCACACCTCGCGCGGGCGAGGGCGCGCGCGGCGGCGTTCGCCGTCGCGCTCGGCGTGGGCCTGGCGGGATGGTTGCTGCAGCGCATCGACTGGACCGAGCCGCGCGGCGAGCCGCTCGGCGTGGCGCTGGTGCAGGGGAACATTGCGCAGGACCTGAAGTTCGAACCTTCCCGCTACCAGGCGACGCTCGACACCTATCGGCGCCTGGTCGAGTCCACCCGCGCGAAGCTGGTGGTGCTGCCGGAGACCGCGATACCGCGCATGCTCGACCAGGTCGATCCCGCCTACCTGGACGCCCTGAGAGTTCTGATGCGCGCGCGCGGCGGAGACCTGCTGCTCGGCGCGCCGTTCCGCGACGGCGCCGGGCGCTACTACAACGGCATCGTGACCATCGGCGCGAGTCCGCTGCAGTTCTACGCCAAGTCGCACCTGGTGCCGCTGGGCGAGTTCGTGCCGGCGGAGTTCCGCTGGATCGTGTCGTGGCTGCGCATCCCGCTGTCGGATTTCTCGCGCGGCGGCGCGCAGGCGCCGGTCGAGGCGGCCGGGGAGCCGATCGCGCTCAGCGTCTGCTACGAGGACGCCTTCGGCGAGGAACTCGCGCGCCAGCTGCCCCGGGCGAGCGTGCTCGCGAACCTGTCGAACGTCGCCTGGTTCGGCGATTCGCTCGCGCCGGGCCAGCACCTGCAGATCTCCCGCATGCGATCCATCGAGACCGGACGCGCCATGATCCGCGCCACCAACACCGGCGTCACCGCGATCATCGACGCGCGCGGGCGGATGCTCGCTCGCCTGCCCGGCTTCACCGAGGGCGTGCTCGCGGGCAGCGTGCAGCCGCGCCAGGGCGCCACCCCCTACGTGAGGACCGGCAACGCGCCGGTGCTCGTCCTGTGCGCGCTCGCGCTCGCGGCGGCGCTTGCGGCCGCCCTCGGCGGCCGGAAGGGCGCGTTCAGCGTGTAAAATCCGCGGCTCGAATCGGACGCCGGCGAGTCTCACGCCGGTCGCCGCGACACCTTCTACGCGATGCGCACCTTCCAGGAACTCATTCTCGACTTGCAGCGCTTCTGGGGCGCGCGCGGCTGCGCCCTGCTTCAGCCCTACGACCTGGAGGTGGGCGCGGGCACCTCGCATACCGCCACGTTCCTGCGCGCCATCGGTCCCGAACCCTGGCGCGCCGCGTACGTGCAGCCCTCGCGCCGCCCGAAGGACGGCCGCTACGGCGAGAACCCCAACCGCCTGCAGCACTACTACCAGTACCAGGTGGTGCTCAAGCCCTCTCCGCCCGAGATTCTCGACCTGTATATCGAGTCGCTCGCGGCGATCGGCATCGACCCGAAAGCGCACGACGTGCGCTTCGTCGAGGACGACTGGGAAAACCCGACGCTGGGCGCCTGGGGTCTGGGCTGGGAGGTGTGGCTGAACGGCATGGAGATCACCCAGTTCACCTACTTCCAGCAGGTCGGGGGTCTGGACTGCCGGCCGGTGATGGGCGAGATCACCTACGGCCTGGAGCGCCTGGCGATGTACCTCCAGGGCGTGGAGAACGTGTACGACCTGGTCTGGACGCCGGGCCTCGCCTACCGCGATGTCTATCACCAGAACGAGGTGGAGCAGTCCAGCTACAACTTCGAACACGCCAACGCCGCGATGCTGTTCGAGCACTTCGGCCACTACGAATCCGAGGCGAACCGCCTGATGGCCGCGCAGCTCGCGCTTCCCGCCTACGAGATGGTGCTCAAGGCGGCCCACAGCTTCAACCTGCTGGATGCGCGCGGCTCGATCTCGGTCACCGAGCGCGCCGGCTACATCGGGCGTATCCGCGCCCTGGCGCGCGCGGTCGCGCAGGCCTACCACGAGTCGCGCGAGCGCCTCGGTTTCCCGCTTCTGGGGCGAAGCCTGCCGTGAGCGCCGCCGCGCTGCTGGTCGAGCTGTTCACCGAGGAGCTTCCCCCGCGCTCGCTCGAGGCGCTCTCGGATTCGTTCGCGTCCACGCTGCGCGCGGCGCTCGCGAAGTCGGGCCACCTGGAGCAGGGCGGCGCGGTCACGGCGTTCGCCACGCCGCGGCGCATCGCCGCCCGCCTGACGCGGGTTCTCGCCTCCTCGCCCGAGGTCGAGCGCGAGGTGCAGGGACCGCCGCTGTCGGCCGCCCCGGCGGCGGTTGCGGGATTCGCGCGCAAGAACGGCCTCGAGCCGCAGGCGCTCGCGCGCAAGTCCACCCCGAAGGGCGAGGTGTACGTCGCGCACCTGCGCAGCCCGGGGGCGCCGCTCGCACGCGGCCTGCAGGACGCGCTGGATGCGGCGATCGCGGCGCTGCCGGTGCCCAAGCTGATGAGCTACCAGCTCGCCGACGGCCGGACCACGGTACGCTTCGCGCGGCCCGCGCACGGCCTGCTCGCGCTGCACGGGGACGCGGTGGTGAACGTGCAGGCCCTGGGCCTGTCAGCCGGGCGCATCACCCACGGCCACCGCTTCCAGGGTGTGGCCGACATCGAGATCGCGCGCGCCGAAGCCTACGAGGAGGCGCTCGCCGCGCACGGCAGGGTGATCGCCTCCTTCGCCGAGCGCCGCGCCGCCATCGAGCGCCGGCTGCGCGAGGCGGCCCGCGAACTCGGGGCCGCGCTCGGCCCCGAGCCGGAGTTCGCGGCGCTGCTCGAGGAGGTGACCGCGCTGGTGGAGTGGCCCGCGGTCTATGCCGGGACCTTCGATCCCGCGTTCCTGGAAGTGCCGCACGAGTGCCTGACGCTCACCATGCGCAAGAACCAGAAGTACTTCCCCCTGTTCACGCCGCAGGGCAGGCTCACCGAGCGCTTCCTCATCGTGAGCAACATGGCGCTGGAGGATCCGGGCAACATCATCCGCGGCAACGAGCGGGTGGTGCGCCCGCGCCTCGCGGACGCGCGCTTCTTCTTCGACACCGACCGCCGCACGCCTCTGCACGAGCGCCTGCCGCGCCTGGCGAACATCGTCTATCACCACCGCCTGGGCAGTCAGCTCGACCGGGTGAACCGGCTGCGCGCGCTGGCGGCGTGCCTGGCCACGCGCATCGGCGCCGATCCCGGGGAAACGGATCGCGCGGCGCTGCTCGCCAAGGCGGACCTGGTGACCACCATGGTGGGCGAGTTCCCCGAGCTGCAGGGCGTCATGGGGCGCTACTACGCCGGCCACGACGGCGAGCCGCCGGCGGTGTGCGAAGCGATCGAGTCCCACTACTGGCCGCGTTTCGCCGGCGACGCGACGCCCGAGGGCCGGGTCGCGGTCGCGGTGTCGCTCGCCGACAAGACGGCCTCGCTCGCGGGCCTGTTCGGCATCGGGGCGCAACCGAGCGGCGAGAAGGACCCGTTCGCGCTGCGCCGCCAGGCTCTGGGCGTGGTGCGCATCCTGATCGAGCGCGATCTCGGCGTCGCGCTGCCGGACCTCTTGAGCGACGCCTTCGCCGCGTTCCCGCCGGGGATGCTGGAGCGCCAGGCGCACGCGCCGCTCGCCGAATTCATCTACGAGCGGCTGCGCAACCACCTGCGCGAGGCGGGGTACTCGTCGATCGAGATCGAATCGGTGCTGTGCATGAACCCGGAACGGCTCAACGAGGTGCCGCGCCAGCTGGAGGCGGTGCGCGCCTTCGCGCGCCTGCCCGAGGCGAAGAGCCTCGCCTCGGCCAACAAGCGGGTGGCCAATATCCTGCGCCAGGCCGCGGCCCGCGGCGAATCCTTCGCGCTGGTGCGCGCGGAGCAGCTGAAGGAGGCGCCCGAGCGCGAGCTGTTCGAGGCGCTGCGGCGCGCCTCGGCGCAGGCGACGCCGCTCCTCGAGCGCCGCGATTACACCGGCTACCTCAAGGCGTTCTCGGTGCTCAAGTCCCCGGTGGACGCCTTCTTCGACCAGGTGATGGTGATGGTCGAGGAGCCGGAACTGCGCCACAACCGCATCGCGCTCCTTTCCGATCTGCGCCAGGAGATGAACCGGGTGGCCGACCTGTCCAAGCTCGACACATGAAGCTCGTCATCCTGGACCGCGACGGCGTGATCAATTTCGACAGCGACGCGTACGTCAAATCCCCGGACGAATGGCGGCCGATCCCCGGCAGCATCGAGGCGATCGCGCAGCTGACGCAGGCGGGCTGGCGCGCGGTGATCGCCACCAACCAGTCCGGCATCGGCCGCGGCCTGTTCGACATGGTCACGCTCAACGCGATCCACGCCAGGCTGCACAAGGCGGTCAACCACGCCGGCGGGCGGATCGAAGCGGTGTTCTACTGCCCCGATCCGCCCGGTGAAGGCTCGCCCTGCCGCAAGCCCCGGCCCGGCATGCTGCGCGCCATCGCCGAGCGCTTCAACGTTTCTCTCGCCGGGGCGCCGGCGATCGGCGACAAGCTCGCCGACCTGCAGGCGGCCCAGGCGGCGGGCGCGCGGCCGGTGCTGGTGCTCACCGGAGCGGGCGCGCGCACCCTGTCCGCGGGCGGGCTGCCCGCGGATACCGCAGTGTTCGCCGATCTCGCGGCGGCGGCGCGCGATCTGGTGCAATGAGCCCGCGCGAATCCGGTCCCGCCTCCGGAACCATCGTCTTCGTTCGCTCGCTCGCCTTCACCGCAGCCCTGGTGCTGTTCACCCCGCTTTACGCCGTGGTCGCGCTCGCCGGCGCCCTGCTGCCGCGGCTCGCCCGTTACCGGCTCATCACCGGTTGGGCGCGCTCGGTGCTGTGGCTTGCCCGGGTGACACTCGGCATCCGCTACCGGGTGCACGGCATGGAGAACTTCCCCGGCCGCCCCGCCATCATCCTCGCCAAGCACCAGTCCGCCTGGGAGACGATCGCCTTCCAGGCGATCTTTCCGCCGCAGGTCTACCTGCTCAAGCGCGAGCTCCTGTGGATACCTTTCTTCGGCTGGGGTCTCGCCCTGATGAGTCCGATCGCCATCGACCGCGGCCGCAGCAGCCGCGCCCTGAAGCGCCTGGGCGAACTGGGCGCCGCGCGCCTTGCGCAGGGCTTTTGCATCGTGATCTTCCCGGAGGGCACGCGCACCGCGCCCGGCACGCGCGGCACCTACCATCCGGGCGGCGCGTGGCTCGCGCTGAAGACCGGCGCGCCGGTGGTGCCGGTGGCGCACGACGCCGGGCGCCTGTGGGGCCGCAACGCCTTCCTCAAGCGCCCGGGCGAGATCACGGTGATGGTGGGCGAGCCGATCCCGTCCGAGGGCGTGAGCGCCAAAGCGCTCACCGCGAAGGTCGAGGACTGGATCGAATCGAGGATGGAGGCACTGTGCGCGGCAAGGTGATGCAGCTGGAGCTCGCGCTCGATGCGCCGCTGCGCGCCGGCGCCCGCGGCGCCCTGCGCCACACCGTGCTGGCGGGCGGCGCACTCTGGTATGCGCTGGCGCGCTCGCGGAGGCGCCCGCTCTGCATCCGGGTGGACCGGGGCGGGGTGGCGGTGCGCGCGCCGCGCTGGACGCCGCTCGCCGAGATCGAGTCCTTCCTGCGCGACAAGGAGCGCTGGATCCGGCGGCGCCTGGAAGATGCACGGCGCGTGCCGCCGCCGTTCGTGTGGGCGAGCGGCGAGCGGCTACCGCTGCTGGGCGAGCCGCACGCGATTCGCGTCGTCCCCGGCACCGCGCCGGTGCGCCGCGTCGCCGGGACGATCGAGGTCGCGCTCGGCCCCGATGCGCAGCCCCGACAACTGCGCGGCGCGGTGCTCGCCTGGCTGCGCTCGCAGGCGCTCGAGGTGTTCACACCGCGGCTCGCGGATTTCGCCACCCGGCTCGGCCTGCCCGTGCCGGAACTGCGCCTGTCCAGCGCGAGGACCCAGTGGGGAAGCTGCAGCGCGCGCGGGCGCATCCTGCTCAACTGGCGGCTGGTGCACCTGCCCCCGGCGCTGGTCGACTACGTGGTGGCGCACGAGATGGCGCACCTGAAGGAGCTGAACCACTCGCGCCGCTTCTGGGCGGTCGTCGAGAGCCTGCATCCCGGCTGCGGGGAGGCGCGGAGGGAGCTGGAGCGCCTGGGCAGGCAGTTGCCGGAGCTGTGACGGCCCGCCAAGAGCACTCGCCCGCGGCGGGCTGTCTCACGAAGCGCGCGGGCGCGAACCGCTCGAGAATCCGCCGGCGGCTCAATCGCCCGTGCCGATCTGCTTGGCCAGCCGCGTGTAAT
>JADLDQ010000467.1 GCA_020846575.1 Burkholderiales bacterium | reverse complement strand
GCAAGCGGCTCGGGCCGGGCTTCCAGGACCACCTCCTGGTGGTGACGGACCCGCGCGCCGGGGCCATGCGGGAGCTGGCGATCCGCGACGGGCTCCTCTGCTTCGACGTCCCGGCCAACGTGCCGGCGCGCTACTCGGCGCTGACGCCGGTCGGACTCCTGCCCGCGGCGGTCGCAGGGATCGACGTGCGCGGCCTCCTCGGCGGCGCGCACGGCGCCGCCGAGCGGACGGCGGGCGAGGACCTGCGGTCGAATCCCGCGTACCTGCTCGCGGCGACCCTCCACGTGCTCGCTGCGGCGCGCGGACGGCGGAACCACCTGTTCGTCTCCGTCACGGAGGCGCTCGCGCCGACGGCGGTCCACCTCGCCCGCCTCTTCGAGGAGAGCGTCGGTGCGGCGCCGGACGAGCCGGCGGCCCGCCGCCGCTGCGAGGGGCTCTCGCTCGTCCGGGACTTCGAGCCGCTCTGCCGGCGGGTGGCGGCCGCGCCCGGAGAGTTCGCCGTCGTCCTGCTCGAGGTGTCGAAGCCCGGCCGGGACCGGACGCTCCCGAAGGACCCCGGAGCCGACGACCGCGTCGCCGGCCGCTCCCTGGCGGACATCGCCGCGGCCTCCGGCGCGGCCCTGCGGTTGCTCCTCGCCGAGAACGGCGTCCCGCACGCCACCCTCCGGCTCCCCGCGACGACGCCCCAGGCGGTCGGCGCGCTGCACATGGCCGCGATGCTCTCGGGGGCGTTCGCCGCCGGCCTCTGCGGAGGCCGGCCGTTCGCCGCGGATCGGCCGCGCGGCGTGAATCTGTTCGACGGCGCGCTCCGGGCCGTCGCCGGTCCCGGCTAAGCTCCGGAGACCGCGATCGGATCAGCCGGCGCGCGCTGCGAGCGACTCCGAGGTGACGTAGGCCTCGAGCGCAGCGCGGTCGGGGTCGTCCATCTCGGTGAAGAAGACCGCGACCTCGAATCCGGACGCGCCGCGCGCGCAGCGCACGACCGCCCCCGTGCAGGCGACCTCGTGCGGAGACCGGCCCGCCGACGCGGGCAGGAGGAGGACGACTTGGACCTGGCTGAGGAGCGGGAGCGGCCGCGAGGTCTCGCAGCACACGCCCGAGGCCGAGAGGTCCTTCACGCGCGCGAGGTCGGCGAGGCCGGCGAACCGCAGTCCGGTGCCCTCGGGCATCCGTACGCGCGGCGCGCGACGACGATCTGTGCCGGGTACGGTGCTCGGTGCGGTGCGGGAGGGCATGGGTCCTTCCGGAAAGTGACGAGAGCGAGTTTCAACCCGCGCGGATCGTAGCCCGTGCGACCCGCGCGAGTCAACGCGGGTCGGGCGCGGTCCCGACCGGAGGAGCGACATGGCGAACTTCAACAAGGTGTTCCTGATGGGCAACCTCACGCGTGACCCGGAACTGCGGTACGCGGGCGGCGGCGCGGGCGCCGCGGGCGGCGGGAGCGCGATCTGCAAGTTCGGGCTCGCCG
>JADLDQ010000466.1 GCA_020846575.1 Burkholderiales bacterium | reverse complement strand
TCGACGTTTACGGAAAAAACTCAACAGACGAGGTTTGCGAATGATTTGCTTGGGTTAGCATCTCTCGATGCTTTGCGCCAATGCAAACCTTTGCAAGTCTTTCAATGTTTCTTAGTGGAGCCACTTTCGACAGCCTGACGCAGAATTGCGGAAGGCAAGATAAGAGGATTCGGCTCCAACCTCGTATCCATTGTCGCGCAAGGGTTTTTGCACAGGACAGAAGTTTTTGTCTATGTGGATTTTCCAGGACACAACGTCATTAAGCCCAACGCCATCGTCGTTTTAGCGCAGGACAAAATGCTTCTCCCGGCACAGATGGTTTCTTCTGCAAACGCTCGCGCGTAGGAGCGTCTCAGCGCCCAACAAGAAGGGAGAAAACCAGGGAAAACAACGGAAAGCTTATGCTGAGCCAATCCCCGGGTAAATACTGGCGCCACGAACTTAGGGCACTGCTATATTGGAATCAACGCGAAACTGTCTGCGCTGTTTTCAGCCGTGTTTCGTCTTTCATTCCATCCGCCGTCATGCGGACCCTTTTCTCAAGCATAAGAATTTCAGGACTCAATCATTTTCCCCTTAAACGTCTTTTGAACGGGCCAAGGTCACTTCACCAGGCCTAGCTAAAAAACATTGTTCTAAGAACGCGCCAGCGCTACATGCCCGGCGAAAAGCCAAGCGGCAAAGCCCTCGCGTCAAGGCTAAACCCTTCGGGTGGCTCCTTCAGAGCCAGCCTTGCACGCCAGGAACCCGCTTTGCCGCAAATCCGGCATGAGGGCATGTGCGTGCTGGCGCGAGATTTTTTATTCACATCAAAGCCCGGAAACACCCATCAAACGACCCTTTCGAAAGATAAAAATTTTTCCGAAGTGTCTACATATTGTCTACGCGACTTTGCACGCTACCCCAAAATTTAAAAGGCAGAAAACATGCCCAAGTTGACGAAATTATTCATCTCAAGCATCAAGCCACCGGAAAAGGGGCAGATCTTCTTTCGGGATTCATCAGTAATCGGTCTGGGGCTGCGGGTGACTCCGAGCAGCTGCTGCTACATAGTTGAGGCCAGAGTAAATGGTGTGCTGCGTCGAATCACGCTCGGCAAAGAGTCACAATTGACACCGACCGCTGCACGGAAGAAGGCGCAAAAGCTGTTAGCGACCATGGCAGCCGGAAAAGATCCGACCATCGAAAAGGCTAAGAAGAAGATACGGGGAGCTACTCTT
>JADLDQ010000206.1 GCA_020846575.1 Burkholderiales bacterium | reverse complement strand
TGCAGGTCGAGTTCCTCCAGGGCGCGCGTGTGAAGCGCGACGTGCCGGTGGCGGGTCTGACCGGCGAGCTGATGGCGATGCAGGGCTACATGAGCATGGACGCGCTCAACCGGCTGCTCGGCGAAGGCGACTCGGTCTCGGGCGCGCGCCTGAGACTGGACGCCCAGGCGCGCGAACCGTTCATGAAGGCGGTGAAGGAAACCCCGCGCGCCGCCTTCGTGGTGGAGATCGGGCCCATCGTGCGGCATTTCCGCGAAACCTCGGCGCGCAACAGCCTGGTGTTTACGGGGGTCCTCTCGGTGCTGGCGGCGACCATCGCGGTGGGCGTGGTGTACAACAATGCGCGCATCACGCTCGCCGAGCGCGCCTGGGAGCTGGCGAGCCTGCGCGTACTGGGATTCAGCCGCCGCGAAGTTTCGGGGCTGCTGCTGGGCGAGCTGGCGGCGGAGCTCGTGCTGGCGCTGCCGCTCGGCTGGCTGATGGGCTACTGGCTCTCGTGGGGTATCGTGCGGCTGATCGAGCCCGATACCTTCAAGATTCCCTTCGTGATCCAGCCGCACACCTACGCCTACGCCACGCTGGTGGTGCTCGCCGCGGGCCTTGTCTCCGCGTTGATCGTGCGCCGGCGCGTGGACACGCTCGATCTCGTGGCGGTGCTGAAGACGAGGGAATGATGACCCGCAGGCAGTGGCTCGCGCTCGCCGTGCTGCTCGCCGCGGTGGCGCTTGCCCTCGCCTGGGCGTTCGCGCCACGGCCGGCGCCGGTGGAGGTGGCGGCGGTGGCGCGCGGCGCCTTCGAGCAGATCGTCGAGGAGGACGGCAAGACACGGGTGCGGGAGCGCTACGTGGTGTCCGCGCCGCTGGCAGGGCGCCTGGCGCGCATCGCGCTCGAGCCCGGCGACGCGGTCAAAGCGGGCGCGACCGTGGCCGTGCTCTATCCCGCGGACCCGTCGCTCCTCGATCCGCGCACCACGCGCGAACTGGAAGAGCGCGTCGGCGCCGCACAGGCGGCCCTCGAGCAGGCGCGCGCCGAGAGCGCGCGCGCCGAAATCGCTCTCGCCCAGGCGAAGATCGACGCCGCGCGCGACGCGCGCCTGGCAAAGGAGGGGTTCCTGTCCCAGAGCGCGCGCGAGAAGACCGACCTCGACCTGCGCCTGAAGGCGCGCATGCTGGAGGCGGCGCGCTTCGCCCAGCAGGGCGCCGAGCACGGTCTCGCCCAGGCGCGCGCCGCACTGCTGCGCGCGCGGGACCTGCCTGCCGCGCGCAGCGCGGCCGCGCGCTGGCCGATCAGCTCGCCGGTAGCCGGGCGCGTGCTGCGGGTGCTGCAAAAGAGCGAGACCGTGGTGGCGATCGGCACGCCGCTCGTGGAGCTGGCCGATCCCGCGGCGCTGGAGATCGTGGTGGACGTGCTGTCGGCCGACGCGACCCGCATCGCCCCCGGCGCCACGGTCGCCATCGACGCCGGCGCCGGCTACGCGCTCGCCGGCCGCGTGCGCATGGTCGAGCCCGGCGCCTTCACCAAGGTGTCCGCGCTGGGCGTCGAGGAGCAGCGCGTCAACGTCCTCGTCGACTTCACCTCCGCGCCCGAGTCCGTGCGCGGCCTGGGCGACGGCTACCGGGTGGACGTGCGCATCACCACCTTCGAGAAGGCCGACGCGGTGACCGTGCCGGTGAGCGCGCTGTTCCGCGAGGACGGCGACTGGAAGGTGTTCGCCGCCTCGGATGGCCGCGCGCACAAGCGCGCCGTCAAGATCGGCGGCCGCAACCCGGTGTCGGCCTGGGTCGAGAGCGGCCTGGAACCCGGCGAGCGGGTGATCGTCTATCCAGGCGACAGCGTGGCCGAGGGCAGCCGCGTCGAGATCGTGCGCGGGCCCTGAGCGGCTGCGAGAATCCCTCGGCCGGGTCACGAGGAGCGACAGGCTACCTGCTCCTCGCGCTGCCCCGACTTCAGGGAAAACTGCTTGACGCACGCACCGCTGGGTTGGGCGTCACGTCTGAGCGTTCCAGCCGCCGCAAGCGGCGGAAGTCCCGCTCACATGCGCTGCCTCTCCTGCGCCAGCTCCTGCCCGTACATCGTCAACCGGCACAAGGGATTCGATTCGATCACCCGCGGCGTGACCGCGCTGCGCTGCGGTACCGGGCCACCTCAGAGTCTGCACTGAAATGCACGAGCATCGATGCACCGATCGTGCGGGCTCGCGCGGGTGCTCGCCCGCCGCCCCTCGCAACCGAGGCTCGCCCTGGCGCGAATTGATCCCTGGGTGCTTCCCGCTCAGCCAGGCAGGTCCAGTCGTTTCCAGATCTCGGTGATGAGATCGGCCCGGTTCATGCTGTAGAAGTGCAGCCCGGGCGCGCCGCCTTCGAGCAGCCGCGCGCTCAGGGCGCTCACCGCTTCCAGGCCGAATTCGCGGATCGACGCGAGGTCGTCGCCGAAGCTCTCCATCTTCAGCCTCAGCCAGCGCGGAATCTCCGCTCCGCAGGTCTCCGAGAACCGCGCGAGCTGCGAGAAATTGCCGATCGGCATGATGCCCGGAAAGATCGGTATGTCGATGCCCGCCGAACGGCAGGCATCGACGAAACGGAAGTAACCGTCCGCGTTGTAGAAGTACTGGGTGATCGCCATGTCCGCGCCCGCGACCACCTTCTGCTTGAAGTGCGCCAGGTCTTCCCTCGGGCTGCGCGCCTGCGGGTGGTATTCCGGGTAGCAGGCGACCGCGATGCGGAAATGCGAGTCCGTGTGCGCTCGCACGAAGGCGACCAGCTCCGAGGCGTAGCGCAGCTCGCCGATCGCCATGGCGCCCGAGGGCATGTCCCCGCGCAGCGCCACCATGCGCCGGATTCCGCAGGCGCGGTACTGGTCCAGGACCGACGCGATGTCGGCGCGCGTGGCGCCGACGCAGGACAGGTGCGGCGCGGCCTCGTGGCCGGCGGCGCGGATTTCCAGCACCGTCTGCAGGGTGCGCTCCCGGGTCGAGCCCCCCGCCCCGTAGGTGACGGAGAAGAACTCGGGGGAGAGCTTTGCGAGCTGCGCCCAGGTCGAGCGCAGCCTCGCCTCGCCCTCGGGGGTCTTGGGTGGGAAGAACTCGAAGCTGAACGATCCCGTGGTTCGTATCTGGGACGGCATGTGCAACCCGCTGTCTGGTCTCGAATTTCGATGGAACGCGACCGGCATCCCGCGGCATTTTGCACCACCCGCGGCGCGGTCTCGGACTGCCGGTATCCCGGGTACCGCCGGTGAGGAGTCGAATGCACCGTCCCACCCGTGCGCCCACTATGCAAGCTTGACACGAATTGGGGCGCCCAAATACCCTTCGCGCAGCGCCGATTTGAGCGAACCAGCTTGCGGGCGCCCGCGTTTCCGCCGTAAACGGCAGAATCCGCGCGACAAATAAGTTCTGCTAAAGCGGCGAAACCCGATCAGCCCGAGCAGACACGAGGTGATCGGGTTTTTTGTCGATGCCGCCCGCCCCATGCAACCCGACCGCACCGAGGAGCTCAAGACCCTCCTTTCGCAACGCATCCTGCTCCTGGACGGCGCCATGGGCACGCTGATCCAGTCCCGGCGGCTCCCCGAAAGCGATTTCCGCGGCGCGCGCTTCGCGCGCCACCCGCAGGACCTGAAGGGCAACTACGACGCGCTCAACCTCACCCGGCCGGAGGTGGTGAGCGACATCCACCACCGCTACCTCGCGGCCGGTTCGGACATCGTCACCACCAACACCTTCAACTCGGTGGCGCCCTCGCAGGCCGACTACAGCCTGCAGGCGCTGGTGCCCGAGCTGAACCTCGCCGCGGCGCGCATCGCCCGCGAAGCGGCCGACGCCTGGAGCGCGCGCGACCCGGCCAGACCGCGCTTCGTCGCAGGCGTCCTGGGACCGACCAACAAGACCGCCTCCATCTCCCCGGACGTGAACGATCCGGGGTCGCGCAACATCGCCTTCGACGAGCTGGTCGCGACCTACGGCATCGCGGCCCGCGCCCTGGTCGAGGGCGGCGTGGACCTGCTGCTCATGGAGACGGTGTTCGACACCCTCAACGTGAAGGCGGCGGTGTTCGCCGTCGAGACGCTGTTCGAGGAGCTGGGCGCGCGCCTGCCGGTGATGATCTCCGGCACCATTACCGACCGCTCGGGGCGCACGCTCTCGGGGCAGACGCCGGAGGCGTTCTGGAACTCGGTGCGCCACGCGCGGCCGATCGCCATCGGTTTCAACTGCGCCCTGGGCGCGAAGCTGATGCGGCCCTACATCGAGGAGCTTTCCCGGGTCGCCGACACCTTCGTTTGCGCCTACCCGAACGCGGGGCTGCCCAACCCGCTCGCCGAGACCGGCTACGACGAGACGCCCGAGTGCACCGCGGAGTTCCTGCTCGAGTTCGCGCGCTCGGGCCTGGTGAACATCGTCGGCGGCTGCTGCGGCACCACGCCCGAGCACCTCGCCGCCACCGCGCGCGCGGTGCGCGGGGTGGCGCCGCGCCGGGTGCCGCGGATCGAGGCGCGGCTGCGCCTTGCGGGCCTGGAGCCTCTCAACATCGGCGATGACTCCCTTTTCTGCAACGTGGGAGAGCGCACCAACGTCACCGGATCGCGCGCCTTCGCGCGGCTGGTGCTGGCCGGCGACTACGCCAGCGCACTGGCGGTGGCCCGGCAGCAGGTGGAGAACGGCGCGCAGGTGATCGACGTCAACATGGACGAGGCGATGCTCGATTCGCAGGCCGCGATGGTGCGCTTTCTGCATCTCGCGGCCGGCGAACCCGAGATCTCCCGCGTGCCGGTGATGATCGACTCCTCGCGCTGGGCGGTGATCGAGGCGGGTCTGAAGTGCGTCCAGGGCAAGGGCGTGGTGAACTCGATCTCGCTGAAGGAGGGCGAGGCCGAGTTCCTGCGCCAGGCGAAGCTCGCGCGCCGCTACGGCGCGGCGGTGATCGTGATGGCCTTCGACGAGCGCGGGCAGGCCGACAGCCTGGAGCGCCGCATCGAGGTGTGCCGGCGCGCCTTCGAGCTGCTCACCGGCCCGGCCGGATTCCCGCCCGAGGACGTCATCTTCGATCCGAACGTGTTCGCGGTCGCCACCGGCATCGAGGAGCACGCGGCCTACGGACTGGACTTCATCGAGGCGACGCGCTGGATACGCGCGCATCTCGCGCCGGCGCGCGTCTCGGGCGGCATCTCCAACGTGTCGTTCTCCTTCCGCGGCAACGACGCGATGCGCGAGGCGATACACGCGGTGTTCCTCTATCACGCGATCGGCGCCGGCCTGTCCATGGGCATCGTCAACGCCGGGCAGCTCGGCGTGTACGCGGACATCGAGCCCGCGCTGCGCGAGCGCATCGAGGACGTGATCCTCAATCGCCGGGCCGATGCCGGAGAGCGGCTGGTGGAGATCGCCACCACGGTGAAGGGCGCATCCAAGGCCGGAGCGCCAGACCTCGCCTGGCGCCAGGCGCCGGTCGCGGCACGGCTCTCTCACGCCCTGGTGCACGGCATCACCGAGTGGATCGCCGAGGACACCGAGGAGGCACGCCGCGCAGCCACTCACCCGATCCAGGTGATCGAAGGGCCGCTGATGGACGGCATGAACGCGGTGGGCGACCTGTTCGGGGCGGGCAAGATGTTCCTGCCGCAGGTGGTGAAGTCCGCGCGCGTCATGAAGCAGGCGGTGGCCCACCTGGTGCCCTTCATCGAGGCGGAGAAGGCGCGCTCGGGGGACGCGCGGCCCAAGGCGCGCATCGTCGTCGCCACCGTCAAGGGAGACGTGCACGACATCGGCAAGAACATCGTCGCGGTGGTCCTGCAGTGCAACAACTTCGAGGTGCTGAACCTCGGGGTGATGGTGCCGGCGCAGACCATCCTCGACACCGCGCGCGAGCAGCAGGTGGACATCATCGGTCTGTCGGGCCTCATCACACCCTCGCTGGAGGAGATGGCGCACGTGGCGCGCGAGATGCAGCGCCAGGGCCTCGCGCTGCCGCTGCTCATCGGCGGGGCGACCACCTCGCGGGTGCACACCGCGGTGAAGATCGCGCCCCACTACCGGCAGCCGGTGATATACGTGCCCGATGCCTCGCGCTCGGTGTCGGTGTGCCAGAACCTGGTGTCGCCCGATGCTCGCGAGGCCTACCTCGCCGCGCTCGCCGCCGACTACGAGCGCATCCGCCACCAGCACGAGGGCAAGCGCGGCCCGCGCCTGGTGACCCTCGAGGCGGCGCGCGCCAACGCGCTTCGCATCGACTGGAACGCCTGCGCAGCGCCCGCGCCGCGTGCGCCCGGCCACCGGGTGTTCGCCGACTACGACCTTGCCGAAATCGCGCGCTGCATCGACTGGTCGCCGTTCTTCCAGATCTGGGATCTCGCCGGAAGCTTTCCCCGCATCCTGGAGGACCCGGTGGTGGGCGCCGCAGCGCGCAACCTGTACGGCGAGGCCGTCTCGATGCTGCACCGCATCATCCAGGAGAAGTGGCTCACGGCGAGCGGCGTGATCGCCGTGCTGCCGGCCGCGAGCGCGGGCGACGACATCCAGGTCTTCGCACCCGATGGGCGCGGCGAGCCGCGGATGGTGTGGCATTGCCTGCGCCAGCAGACCGAGAAGGCCGCCGACCGCGCGAACCTGTGCCTCGCCGACTTCATCGCGCCGAAGGACTCGGGCGTGCGCGACTGGATCGGGGCCTTTGCGGTCACCGCGGGGCTGGGCTGCGAGGAACGCGTGCGCGCCTTTGAGGCGGCGCACGACGACTACAGCGCGATCATGCTCAAGGCCCTGGCCGACCGCCTCGCCGAGGCGTTCGCCGAGCGGCTGCACCAGCGGGTGCGCACCGAGTTCTGGGGATACGCGCCGGACGAGAACCTCGACCCCACGGCCCTCATCGAGGAGAAGTACCGCGGCATCCGCCCGGCCCCCGGATATCCCGCCTGTCCCGACCACACCGAGAAGGGAGCGCTGTTCGAACTGCTGGGGGCAGCGCAGATTGGCATGTCGCTCACCGAGTCCTACGCGATGCTGCCGGCGGCCTCGGTCTCCGGGTTCTACCTTGCACATCCGCAGGCACGGTACTTCGCGGTCGGCGCCGTGGGCGAGGATCAGGCGACGGACTACGCGAGGCGCAAGGCGTTGAGTATCGAAGCGGCAGGACGATGGCTCGCCGCCAACCTGGTCTCCCCCTGATACCAGCGGGGTCCGACTGGCGCTGGAAGGGGCGGCGCTTCAACCGAAACCGCATTAGCCTGACTTTCGCTACTGGGGGTTTGGATTGACCCTAAGCCGTTGGTTTTTCAGGAAGCGGGTATCGAAGGTCTGTACTACATTTGCGTGGCTATTTTCCCCGAAGTGGTGATGCGCGGCGGCGC
>JADLDQ010000205.1 GCA_020846575.1 Burkholderiales bacterium | reverse complement strand
GTCGGCCGTGGACAAGAGCGTGGATAACCCTGCACCACGCGAGTCTTCAGGCAAGTTCGCTGCTCAAACATACTGGGTCGACGGCCGGAAAATGCCCAAAATCACCCACTCGATTCCGTGAAGAGCCAAAATCAATTCAGCGATCAGAGCGTGCGCGCGATCAGCTCCTTCATGATCTCGTTGGCGCCGGCGAAGATGCGCAGCACCCGCGCATCGGTGTACATGCGCGCGATCGGGAACTCCGCCATGTACCCGTAGCCGCCGAACAGCTGCAGGCACTCGTCGATCGCCTCGCAGGCGCGCTCCGACAGCCACCACTTCGCCATCGAGGCCGCGGCGGCGTCGAGCGTGCCCTCCATCATGCGCTGCACGCATTGATCGAGAAAGCTGCGTCCCACCGCCGCCGTCGTCCTGACCTCCGCGAGCTTGAACCGGCTGTTCTGCTGCTCGAGCAGCGGCTTGCCGAACGCCATGCGCTCGCGGGTGTAGCGCACCGTGAGGTCGAGCGCGCGCTCGATCATGGCGAGCGAGGAAATCGCGACCAGCATGCGCTCGTAGGGCAGGTCGGCCATCAGCTGGAAAAAACCCCGGCCCTCCCCGCCGCCGATCAGGTTGGCGGCTGGAACGCGCACGTTCTCGAAGAACAGCTCGCAGGTGTCCTGACCGTGCTGGCCGATCTTGTCGAGCGGGTGTCCGGCGCGGAAGCCGGGCGATTCGCGCGTCTCCACCAGCAGCAGCGAGATGCCTTTCGCGCGCTGCGAGGGATCGGTCTTCGCCACCACCACGACCAGGTCGGCGAGGTAGCCGTTGGTGATGAAGATCTTCGAGCCGTTGAGCACGTAGTCCTCGCCGTCGCGCAGCGCGCGCGTGCGGATCGCCTGCAGGTCCGATCCCGCTCCCGGCTCGGTCATGGCGATCGCGCCGACGAGTTCTCCGCTCGCCAGCCTCGGCAGGAAGCGTCGCTTCTGCTCTTCGGTCCCGTGGTTGAGGATGTAATGGGCGCAGATCAGGTGCACCGCGTTGTTGAAGCTCCAGATGCCCGCCAGGCCGAGTTCCTCGGTGAACACGGCGGTGTGCGCGAAGTTGCCCCCGCCGCCCCCGTACGCCTCGGGCACGTCGGGAAGCAGCAGGCCCGCCCGGCCGGCCTTGTCCCAGATCTCCCGGTCGACGTGGTGCTGCTTCTGCCAGCGAGGGTCGTGCGGCAGCACTTCTTTCTCGACGAAGCGACGCGCCTGCTCGCGGAACAGCTCCAGTTCCCCGGTCATCCACGGCGAGCGGTGCGCGGCGCAAATCGGTGCGGCTTTCATGTCGCGGCGTTGCGCAACTGCTCGCACAGCACGTTCTTCTGCACCTTGCCGACCCCGCTCAGGGGCAGCGGCTCCGTGCGAAAGGTCACCGACTTCGGGCATTTGTAGGCCGCGATGCGGCCGCGGCAGAAATCGATGATCTGCTGTGCGCTCGGTGCACTGCCCGCGCGGGGAACGACCACCGCATGCACCGCCTCGCCCCAGCGCTCATCGGGCAGGCCGACGACTGCGCAGGCGGCCACGTCCGGGTGCGCGGAGATCGCGTTCTCCACCTCGGTGGAATAGACGTTCTCGCCTCCGGTCACGATCATGTCCTTCAGCCGATCGACCACCGCGATCAGCCCTTCTTCGTCCATCACGCCCACGTCGCCGGTGTGCAGCCATCCGCCGCGCAGGGCCTCCGCCGTGCGCTGCGGGTCGCGCCAATAGCCCTGCATCAGCCCCGGTCCCGCGACCGCGATCTCGCCAGGCTCGCCGCGCGGCCGCTCGCGGTCCTGCGCATCCACGACCCGCACCTCGAAGCTGGGCAACGCGTGGCCGGCCGTGTGGAGCTTGCCCGCCCTCGGTCCCGAGCTGACGTGGCGATCGGAGGGCAGCACGAGGCACGCGCCGGCGCACTCGGTCTGCCCGTAGTACTGCTGGATGCGCGCGTTCGGAAAGGCGGTGAGCAGCCGCTCGAGCAGCGCCGAGGTGATCGGCGCGGCGCCGTAGCACAGGGTCCTGACGCGCTCGAGCACCGCGTCGTCGCGTGCGGCGCTGTCGAGCAGGGCCGCGAACATCGTCGGCGCAAGGGAGAGCGTGTCCACGCCCTCGTCGCGGATCCTGGCGAACACAGCGGCGGGATCGAACGCGGACATGAAGGCATGCGTGCCCGCAGCCAGCGTGGTTGCGTTCGCGCCGGCAGTTCCCGCGACGTGAAACAGCGGCATCGCGTGCAGGAAAACGCTCGCCGAATCGAGCTGCATCGTCGCCATGATGTTCTGTGCCTGGATCCGCAGGCCCTGGTGCGACAGCATGACGCCCTTGGGCAGGCCCGTGGTGCCGCCGGTGTAGTACAGCGCGGCGAGCGCGCCGGGGCTCGCGGCGATCGGCCGCGCGCTGCGCTTCAGCGCGCCGAAGCTCTTCACCCCTTCGGCGTCGGCGTCCGCCTCGAGGTGGATCCGCCGCGGCACTGCGGCTTCGCGCGCCAGTGCGTCGGCCAGCGCCCCGAGCCGGCTGTCCTGCACCAGGGTACCCGCCTCGCAGTTGCCGAGAATCCGGGCAAGCTCGCGCACCGCGAGCCGGGTGTTGAGGGGCACGAGCACCGCGCCGCACCACATCACCGCGTAGCACATCTCGAGAAGCGCAGGCGAATTCGCGGCGAGAACCGCCACCCGCTCGCCGGGCGCGACGCCAGCGTCGCGCAGCGCGCCCGCGGCTCGCGCTACGCCGGCCGCGAATTCGCTCCAGGACGTGCGCGCGCCCCCGTGGACGAGCGCGCTGCGGCTGGGGTTCTCGCGCGCCGCCTGCTGCAGGAGGTCGGTAATGAACATGATCGCTTCTATGGCGTGGAACGCAGCCCGCGCAGCTTCAGCTTGTCGATCTTGTTGGCGCCGGTCCTCGGCAGCGCGGCGACGAACTCGATCTGGGTCGGCACCTTGTACTTGACGAGGTTGGCGCGGCAGTACTCGCCGAGCGCTTCGGCGCTCAGCGTGGTGCCGGGTTTGAGCGCGACGAACGCCTTGACGGCCTCGCCGCGGAACGAATCCGGCACGCCGACGGCCGCCGCCTCGCGCACCGCCGGATGGGCGTGGAGCACCTCGTCGACTTCGCGCGGGAACACCTTGTGCCCGCCGACGTTGATCAGCTCCTTCTTGCGGTCGACGAGGAACAGGTACCCCTCCTCGTCCAGGTAGCCGATGTCGCCGGTGTAGAGCCAGCCGGCGCGGATCGCGTGCGCCGTTTCCTCGGGGCGGTTGCGGTACTGCTCGATGAACTGCGGGCCGCGCACGCGCACTTCGCCTCGCTCGCCGGGCGCGAGCACGCGCTCGCCGGTTTCGAGGTCCACGATCTCGACCTCCGTGTCCGGCGGGGTGAGGCCGACCGAAAGGGGCTTGCGCCGCCCCTCGAGCGGGTTGCCCGCGATCGGTGCGCCTTCGGACATCCCGCAGCCTTCGATCAGCGGGCAGCCGCTGCGTTCCTCCCAGGCGCGGATCAGCTGCTCGGGGCACGCGGCGCCGCCGGCGAGGCAGTAGCGCAGGCTCGAAAGATCGGTGCCCGCGAAGCGCTCGCTCGCCATCATGCCGATATAGATCGCCGGCGGTCCGCCCGCGAACACGGTCACGCGATGCCGCTGGATCGCCTCCAGCACGTCGTCGGGCCGGTACTGCGGCACGATGACCAGGGTCGAGCGCGTATAAACGGGGATCCAGGTCGCGAACTTGAACCCCCAGACGTGGAACATCGGCGCGACGTTGAGGAACACGTTGTCGTCGAAGCCGACCGGCCAGAGCGTCGTCATCTGGCGAAAGAACCAGGCGATGTTGCGGTGCCGGTGCGCCGCTCCCTTGGGCGCCCCGGTGGTGCCCCCGGTGAACGGCAGCGTCGCCCAGTCCTCGGCGGCGGGAAGCGGCGAGGGAAGCGACACGCGCGCGTCGTCGAACCAGCGCGCGGGGTCGAGACCGCCCGCGCCGAGCGCGAGCACGTGCCCGATCTTCGCCTCCGAGGCCACCGCGCGCGCCTTCTCGGCGCTCGCCGCATCGCAGACGAGGACCGCGGCCCCGATGTCGGTTGCAAGAGGCAGGAGCTCGCGCAGCGTCAGCCCCGGATTGAGCGGAGCCATCTGCGCGCGCGCCGCGAGTACGCCCAGCATCGCGACCGCGCTGTCGATGCCGTTTCCCATGAGCACGAGCACGCGGCTGGCCGCGGCGCCGCGCGCGATCAGCTCACGCGCGAGCCCGGCGCAGCCGCGCAGGTACTGCGCATAGGAAATCGAGCGCGACCCGCAAATGAGCGCCGCGCGCTCCGGGGCACGCTGCGCGGCCGCGACCAGCGCGTGAACCACGCTCGGGTAGTCGGGCAGTCCCGGATCCACATGCCGCCTTGCCCGGAGCGGGTCCGTGTCTGCTGGAGAGGTCATCCTGTCCTCCCTTGCTCAACCGAACAGCCGCCGGCTCGCGAGCGCCGCGCCTTCGACCAGCGCCGCAAGCTTGGCCCAGGCGATCTGCGGATGGACGCGCCCGCCGAGCCCGCAATCGGTACCGGCGATGACGTTCTCTGGCCCGACGAGCTCCGCATATTGCACGATTCGCTCGGCGACCAGCTCCGGATGCTCGACCACGTTCGTCGAGTGGCTCACCACGCCGGGAATGAGGCGCTTGCCCGGCGGCAGCGCGACGTCGCGCCAGACGGCCCAGTCGTGCTCGTGCCGCACGTTGCCGGCCTCGAGCGAATAGGCCCCGGCGCGTACCCGGAGCACGAGATCCACGATGTCCCGCAGCGGCGCGTCGGTGCTGTGCGGCCCGTGCCAGCTCCCCCAGCACAGGTGGTATCGGATTCCATCTTCCGGAATCTGCGCGAGCGCGTGGTTCAGCATTTCGACCCGCGATTCGGCGAACTTGCGGAACGCGGCGAAGGTGCCGTCACGTGCAAACCACCAGTCCCAGAGCACGGCGAGGCCGGGATCGTCGATCTGGAGCACGAACCCCGCCTTGGCGATCGCGGTGTATTCCTCCCGCATCGCGCGCGCTACCGCCCAGCCGTAGTCCTCCTGCGTTGCGTAGTGCGCGTTCGGCTGCAGGGCCTCGATGCTGGCAGGCGATACCGCCGTGACAAACACGTCTGCGGGCCGAAGATCGCCCGGAACGGCACGCAGATTGTCCAGGTCCCTTGCCAACGCTGCCTGGCCGACGTATTCGACCGGGGCGGTGCAGACCATGGCGCGCGGGCGGGCGCGCATCATCTCCCGGACGCTCTCGTCCTCGGCGTAGAACGCGGAGAAATCGCCGCGGTCCTTGCTGCGGCCGAGGATGCCGTCGCCGGGCGGTGGCTTCGGTTCGAATCCCGCAAGCCGCTCGTACACGTAAGTCGCCCACGCGCCGTAGTCCACCGCGCGGCGCACCGCTTTCCCGAATTCACCGTCGTTCACCAAGTCGATGCCGGCGGCGCGCTGTCGCCGCACGATCTCGGCGACGGCTTCGCGCAGTCGGCCGGGCAGCGCGGAACTGGGCGGGTCCGTGCGGTACAGCTCCACCAGGTCCGGCGGACGCGGCAGGCTCCCGGCGTGCGTCGTGAGGATGCGGTGCGCCCCGTGCGGCACGTCCTCAGGCTCCCCCAGACGCGATCGTTGCCGGCCGGGCGCGCGCCGGCCAGAGCCGCCGGCTGGCGAGCGCCGCGCCTTCGACCAGTGCGCGCAGCTTCGCCCACGCGATCTGCGGATGCACGCGTCCGCCGAGGCCGCAGTCGGTGCCGGCGATGACGCGGTCTCGACCCACGACTTGCGCGTACCGAACGAGGCGCTCGGCGACCACCTCGGGATCTTCGAGCACGTTGGTGGCGTGGCTGACCACCCCCGGGACCAGCACCTTGCCCTCGGGCAGCCTCACCTCGCGCCAGATCTTCCACTCGTGCTGGTGACGAACGTTGCCAGCCTCGATCGAGTACTCGCCCGCGTTCACCTCGAGGACGAGGTCGACGATGTCGCGCAGGGGGATGTCCGTCGTATGCGGACCGTGCCAGCTGCCCCAGCAGACGTGGTAGCGGATCCGCCCGGAAGGCAGACCGCGCAGCGCGTGGTTCGTCGCATCGATCCTGAGCCGCGCGAACTTGCGGTACGCCGCGAGCGGCGGCTCGGGGTTGGCCATGTCCCAGCTGTCGGGCAGCGCGGGGTCGTCGAGCTGCAGGATGAAGCCGGCATCCACGATCGCTTTGTATTCTTCGCGCAGAGCTTCGGCGACCGCGAAGACGTACTCCTCGTCGCCGCGGTAGTAGGCATCCTCGGTGCGCGCGCAGCTGCCGGGCGCGATCGAGCACATGAATCCGCGTTCGACCCCCGCGGCTTCCAGCGCGGCCTTGAGATTGGCGATGTCGGCGCCGAGCACCCGATGACCGGTGTAGGTGATCGGGCCGGTGCACACCGGGCGTCGCGCGCCGCCGAGACCGGCGCCGCGGGTCGCCGCCACCTTGCCGGAACCGAAGGCGCCTGCGGCGGGGTCGAGGTAGAAATCGCCGAACGTCTTCCAGTCGCGCCGGTGGCGAAAGCGCGCCAGCGCGACGCCGAACCCCCCCGGGGGCCGCAAACGCGCACCGGGCGCTTCGCTCGCCGGGGAGAAGCCGCCGAGCCGCTCGAAGATGTAGCTCTGCCAGGCCCCGTAGTCGTAGGCCTGGGTCGTTGCCTTGCCGAATTCGCCATCGTCCGGGATGTCGAGACCGGCGTCCCTTTGCTGGCGGACGACGTCGAGGACGGCCGCCGACAGGCACGTCGCCAGCTCGGCCTCATCGACCGGCTCCCCGGCGCTTTTCGCGCGGTTCAGCTCGATGAGCCCGGCAGGGCGCGGCAGGCTGCCCGCGTGCGTCGTCAGGATGCGATTTGC
>JADLDQ010000204.1 GCA_020846575.1 Burkholderiales bacterium | reverse complement strand
GGGTATGCGCAGCCACAGCTCGCTCTACTTCGAGGCGGCGCTCGTGATCGCCATGCTCGGTTTCGTGTCGACCGCAGCGCTCGCCAGGTTCCTGCTGCGCGGCGAGGTGATCGAATGAGCGAGAACCTCGCCGCGCTCCTCGTGCTGGGTGGCGCGGTCTTCGCCTTCGTCGGTTCGCTCGGACTCTTGCGCCTGCCGAGCTTCTACCAGCGCGTGCATCCGCCGACGATGGGCACGACGCTCGGCACCGCGCTCGTGCTCGCCGGCTCGATCGTCACCTTCAGCGTGCTTCAGTCGCGACCGGTGATCCACGAGATCCTCATCGGGGTGCTGATGGCGGTGAGCACGCCGGTGACCTACATGCTGCTCGTGCGCGCGGCGCTGCATCGCGACCGCGACGCCTCCCGCCCCGAGGCGTGACGCGTATGCTGGGGCGAGATCCCGGGCCGTGACCGATATGGCGCCATTGCCCGGCCTTGATTGCAGCGCTCTGGCAACCGGGTGCACCAGACCGATCTCCTGCCGGGCCCTGAGCGCACGCGCGCTGCGTGCCGGGTCGTACCGGTCCCGCGCAGTCCGGGTCAGGTGCGCCGGCGCGTGCGAGTTCTCGCGGCCGGCGCGGCGTGCGCCCGGACCAGCCGGGCGAGCAGGTCGAGCTCGGCGATGCGGCCGCTGGTGCGGCGCGTGACCAGGGCGAGGGTTCTCGCGGGAACGTTCTTCTCGAACGGGCGTGCGACCAGGCTCGTGCCGTTGAGGATCCCCGCCTGGAGCGCGATGCGCGGCAGCAGCGTCACGCCCAGGCCGCCTTCCACCATCTGCAGCAGCGTCGGCAGGCTGGTCGCTTCGACTGCGGCATCGCCATGGAGGTCGCTGCGCCCGCAGGCGGCGAGCGCGTGGTCGCGCAGGCAGTGACCCTCCTCGAGCAGGACCACCTCGCGCCCGTCGAGCGCCTCCACGGGCACCGCCTTCGGCCTGGCGAGCGGATCGCCGGCCGGCGCGACGAAGGAGAACTCGTCCTTGAACAGGGATCGCACTTCCAGATCCCCGGTGTCGTAGGGCAGCGCGATCAGGGCGAAATCCAGCTGCCCGGCGCGCAGGCGCTCCAGCAGCCGCTCGGTCAGGTCCTCGCGCAGGAAAAGCCGCAGGCGCGGAAATCGCCGGCGCAGCGCCGGCAGCGCGCGCGGCAGCAGGAAGGGCGCGATGGTCGGAATGACGCCCAGCCGTGCGCTGCTCGCGAGCGGCTCGCCGGCCGAGAGCGCCGTGGCCACCAGGTCGTGCGCCTGGGCGATGAGCGCCCGGGCCCGGTGCGCGATCTCCTTGCCGGCGGAGGTGAGCCTCACGCTGCGCGTGCTGCGCTCGACCAGTTGAACGCCGAGCACCGACTCCAGCTCCTGCACGCCTGCCGAAAGCGTGGACTGCGTGACGAAGCAGGCCTGCGCGGCGGCGCGGAAGTTGAGGCGGTCCCCCAGCTCGACCAGGTAGCGCAGCTGCCGCAGCGAGGGCAGCCGGTTGGCGGGCGCCGGTGAGGCGGAACCTGATCGAGCCATTCGATCATCTTATCGGAGTCTGCGCATCGAATCGATCGGCTTCGAGGGCGCCCGCGGCGCGGCAGGCGCCGATCGGATCGCGCGCAGGCGTGCGCGAGCGCGTACACTTCGCCGCGCCCCCCTGGTTGCGGCCTCACCGGGACGCGCGCAGCTCGCCGGCCCCGGCGCGAAGGAAGACCTGTTTCGAATGACAGTCGCGGCACAGTCCCGTAAGACGGCCCTGCTGCTCGTCTCCAGCCTCACGGTGATGTCCAACGCCACCATCGCGGCGTCCATGCCGCAGATGGCCCGGGTGTTCAGCGACACGCCCAACGCCGAGTTCCTCACCAAGCTGGTCCTCACCACGCCGGCGCTGCTGATCGTCGTCTGCGCGCCGTTCGCCGGGGCGATCATCGACCGCTTCGGGCGGGTGCGCTTTCTCTACGCTTGCATGGTGCTCTACGGTCTGGCCGGGGCATCGGGCTTCGTGCTCTCGGACCTGTACCACATCCTCGCGGGCCGGGCGCTGCTCGGGGTGGCCGTGGCCGGTGTCATGACCACCGCGCAGACGCTCACGGGAGATTACTTCAGCGGCGAGGAGCGGCTGCGATTCTCCGCGGTGCAGAGCATCTTCATGTCCATCGGCGGCGTCGTGTTCATCGGCCTGGGCGGCGTGCTCGCCGATCTGGACTGGCGGCTGCCGTTTCTCATCTATCTCGCCTCGTGGCTGTTCCTCGTGCCGGCGGTGCTGTTCCTCGACGAGCCGCTGCGCCAGGCGCGTCAAGCCGCCGACGCCCCGGGCGAGCCGGTGCCCTACGGCGGTCTCGCGCTCGCCTACGCACTGTGCTTCTTCATGCTGGTGATGTTCTACATGACGCCCGTGCAGATCCCTTTCCTGCTGCGCGAGATCGGCGTGCCCTCGGGCGCGCTGGCCGCGGGCGCGATCGCGATGAGTTCGCTCACCAGCGCGGGCGGCGGGCTGTTGCTGCCGCGGCTGCGCCGCCGCATGGGCTTTGTCACCATCTACGGCCTGTCGATGCTGGGCATCGCCGCGGGTTACTTCATCGTCGCCTGGGGATCGGGGTATGGCACGGTGCTCGCGGGTGTCGCAATTTCGGGATTCGCAGTCGGGGTGATCTTCCCCAACAGTTCGCTGTGGATCATCACCCTCGCCCCGGCGCGTCTGCGGGGCAGGCTGCTCGGGCTGATGACCGCATCGGTCTTCCTCGGACAGTTCGCGTCCCCCATCCTGGTCCAGCCGGCGGTTTCGGCCGTGGGCATCACCGGGGCGTTCGCGGTCTTCGCGGCCATCGCGATCGCGGTGGCGGTGGCGCTGCTCGCGGCACGCAAGCGACTGGACGCGCAGGCGGCGCGCCGGCCCGCGGCGGCCAGCCGCCCGTAATCGCGGCGATGACGCGCGCGGCGGGCGCCCGGGCGCTCGACGCGGGTTCACGGGGGATGCGATGAATCTTCTCGAACAGGCGGCAGTCTTCCTGCTGACCGCGGTGTTGCTCGCCACCGCCGCCGAACGCGCGGTGAGCCTGTTCCGCCGGCACGACGAGCAGCAACTGGAGGTCCAGTGTGCCGTGCGGCACGACGAGGCGACGCTCGTTCAGAGCGCGCGCGAGGCGGCCGAGCAGCTGCGTGAGCTGTTCGAGGCGGACGCGCTCGGCGCGCAGGCGGGATTCACGGCGGACGCAACGCGGAGCGTGCGCGAGCCGGCCGCGTGACCGTGCCGGCGGCGACACTTCCTTGGAGGCGCTTGCAGAACCGCCGGCAGGCGCCTCGATCCAGGGGAGCGCGAGGGGATGCGTCCTCTCGCGTTGCTAGAATGCCGCTGTGAACTCAGTCGTGATTCTCATCTCCGGGCGCGGCAGCAACATGCAGGCGATCGTGGAGCGCTGCGCGCCGGCGCGGATCGCGGCGGTGATCGGCAATCGCGCCGAGGCCGCCGGCCTGCGTTTCGCGCGGGAGCGGGGCATTCCTGCGGAGGTCGTCGAGCACCGCGACTTCCCGTCGCGCGCGACTTTCGAGCAGGCGTTGTCGGCGGCGATCGAGCGCAAGCGGCCGGACCTGGTCGTGCTCGCAGGGTTCATGAGAGTTCTGGGCGAGGCGTTCGTGCAGCGCTACGAGGGCAGGCTGCTCAACATCCACCCCTCACTGCTGCCCGCGTTCCCCGGTCTGAACACGCACCGGCGGGCGCTCGAGGCGGGCGTCAAGGTGCACGGCTGCACCGTTCACTTCGTCACCGCGGCGGTGGATCACGGTCCGATCGTGATCCAGGCGGCGGTGCCGGTGCTGGCCGGCGACACCGAGGAGTCGCTGGGCGCCAGGGTGCTCGCCCAGGAGCATCGCATCTACCCGCTCGCGGTCCGCTGGTTCCTCGACGGGCGCCTGGCGGTCGACAGGGGCATCGTGCGGGTTCGCGGGGAATGCGAACCGCAGTTCCTGCTGGCGCCGCCCTGATGGCCCGCGGCCACGCGCGCGGCGCGCGTGCCTGGGTCGTGCTCGGGCTTCTCACGCTGACGGGCATCGCCGCCGCGGCGCCGCCCGCGCGCGTCGAGATCCGCTACGAACTGACCTACAACGGGACCGCCTTCGCCGAGGGCGTCGAAGTCCTGGAGCACGACGGTCGTGACTACCGCATCCGCTCGCAGGCGCGTGGCAGGGGCCTGTTCGCGATGCTGAACCGGGGCGAGGTGACGCGCTCCAGCTACGGAACCGTGCTTCCCGGTCGCCTGCGCCCGCACTCGTACCGGGATCAGAGGGGCGATCGCGCACCCGAGACCGCGCAGTTCGACTGGGCAAAGCGGGTCGTCGTGGTCGAGCGGCGCGGGCAAAGCCGCACACTCCCCGCCGTGGACGACATGCAGGACCGCCTGTCCTTCGCCTGGGGATTCGCGTTCGCGCCCGCGATCCGCGACGAAGTAGCGGTGACCATCGTCGACGGCCGGGGCGCCACGCGTTACCGCTACAGGCAGGCGGGGAGCGAGGCTCTCACGACGGCCGCCGGGGTGTTCAGGACCGTGCGCCTGGTGAAGCACAGGGAAGGCGGCGACGAGCGGTCCACCGAGTTGTGGCTTGCGTCCGGGCGCGCTCATGTGCCTGTGCGCATCCTGGTGATCGAGAAGGACGGCACCCGGGTGGACCAGGTGGCCACCGCGATCAAGGACTGAAGCCGGCCGATGCGCTTTTCCAGGCTCGTGTTCGAAGCGGCGTGCGAGGCCTCGGCGCTCGCGCTGGGGCTGGAGCATCCGGCGGATGCGCTGCTCTCGGCATACTTTCGCGAGCATCCCGCCCTCGGCCGCCAGGATCGCGCCACCGTGGCCGAAACGCTGTACGCGGTGCTGCGCCACAAGCGGCTGCTCGAGCATCTCGCCGCCACCCGATCGGTGCGGGAACTGGTGCTGACGGCCTGGACGGTGCTGCTTGGGGCCAACTTGCGGGAACTCGCCGCGGTGGCCACGCCCGCCGAGCAGCGCGCGCTGGCCGGGAAGCACCGCGCCGCCAGCGAGACCTTGCCCATCGGGCTTGCCTGCGAGCTGCCCGACTGGATCATCGAGCGCCTGCTCGAGCGCCACGACGAGGCCGCCGTGCGCGCCATCGCCGCGGGGCTGCTGAAGAGCGCCCCGCTCGATCTGCGGGTGAATCTGCTCAAGACCGGGCGTGAACAGGCGCTGGCGCGCCTGGCGGCCGACGGTATTGCGGGCGAGGCGACGCCGTTCTCCCCGGCGGGAATCCGGATTCGCGGCAAGCCTGCCATCGACCGGCATCCGCTGTTTGGCGAGGGTGCGCTGGAAGTCCAGGACGAAGGCAGTCAACTGATCTGCTACCTGCTCGGGGCCGGCCGCGGGCAGATGGTTGCCGACTTCTGCGCGGGCGCGGGCGGCAAGACCCTGGCGCTCGGCATGCTGATGCGTTCGACCGGCCGCCTGTACGCGTTCGACGTGTCCGAGCGGCGCCTTGCGCGGCTGAAGCCCCGGCTCGCGCGGTCCGGCTTGTCGAATGTCCATCCCCAGCGCATCGACAGCGAAAAGGACGTGCGCCTGTCACGGCTGGCCGGAAAATTCCAGCGGGTGCTGGTCGATGCGCCCTGCAGCGGACTGGGAACGCTGCGCCGCAATCCCGACCTCAAGTGGCGCCAGTCGCCGCAATCCGTGCTTGAACTGGTGGCGAAACAACGCTCGATCCTGGCGTCGGCCGCGCGCCTGGTGGGCGCCCGCGGGCGCCTGGTGTATGCGACCTGCAGCATCCTGGAGGAAGAGAATTCGGGCGTGGTGCAGGCCTTTCTCGAAGACCACCCGGAGTTCCGACTGGAGGACGCAACAGCGGCGCTGAATGCCAGATTGCCCGCGAAGATGGCGCTGGAAGCCGGCCCCTGCCTGCGCCTGTGGCCGCACCGGCACGGGACCGACGGCTTCTTTGCCGCGGTTCTGACGCGGATCTGACGCGCCGAGCCGCGGAGCGGGGTCGCGGCCAGCACGGCCGGTGTGCGCTGCGGCGCCCCGAGGCGGTTCCGGCAGGACCCGCCGTGGCTTCCAGGGGGTGCGGCGCGTTGCGCCCGGCGCGGTCAGAAATACCCGAACGACGCGCCTGGTCGCGGCAACTCATTGATTCTTGGCGACACATGCGCCGGGATGCGCGGTCTTGCGGTACGGAAGGATTGACGTAGAATCCCGCGGACCCCGGAAGTCGAATACGGGGAAGAAGACGGGTGCGAATTCAAGGCAAGCGGCGAAGTTCTGGATCTGGAGACAACTGCCGATGCATTATCAAGGCGTGTTCGATCTGCCCTGGTGGGGCGTGCTGCTGGTCGCGCTCGCATTCACCCACGTCACCATCATCTGCGTGACCATCTTCCTGCACCGCTGCCAGGCGCATCGCGCGCTCGATCTCCATGTGGCGGTGAGCCATTTCTTCCGCTTCTGGCTGTGGCTGAACACCGGCATGATCACCCGGGAATGGGCCGCGGTTCACCGCAAGCATCACGCGAAGTGCGAAAGCGCGGGGGATCCTCACAGCCCCCAGGTACTGGGCATCAACCGGGTGCTGTGGCTCGGCTCCTTTCTGTACACCCGCGAGACCTACAACCGCGAGACCATCGAGCGCTACGGGCACGGAACGCCCGAGGACTGGATCGAGCGAAACGTATATTCCCGGTTCCCGCTGACCGGCATCGGCATCATGGCCTGCATCGACATGGTGCTATTCGGTGTGCTGCCGGGCCTGGCGATCCTGCTGGCGCAGATATTGTGGATACCCTTCTGGGCGGCCGGTGTCATCAACGGCATCGGGCACTGGTTCGGATACCGGAACTGGCAGACCCCCGACGCCAGCACCAACATCGTGCCGATCGGGATACTCATCGGCGGCGAGGAACTGCACAACAACCACCATGCCTACGCCACCTCGGCCAAGCTCTCCAGCAAGTGGTACGAGTTCGACCTCGGCTGGCTGTACATCCGCGTCCTCGAGGCCCTGGGGCTCGCGAAGGTCAAGAAGGTCGCGCCCACGCCGCGGTTCATGCGGGCAAGAAAGGCAATCGACGATGCGACGCTGCACGCCGTCATCACCCATCGCTACGACGTGCTGGCGAAGTTCGCCAAGTCCGTGCGGGCGATCTGCGCGGAGGAGATCGGCAGGCTCGCGCAGTTCTCGCCGCCGCAGTTTTCGTCGCACGATGTCCGGGCGCTGAAGCGGCTGAAGCACTGGCTGAACCTGGACGAAACCGTGCTGAAGGAGCCCGAGCGCGAACAGCTTGCCTCGGCGCTCGCCAGGCACAGCCGGCTCCAGACCGTCTACGACATGAAGCGCGACCTCTCGGCCCTGTGGGGGCACTCCAATGCCTCTCGGGAGCAGCTGCTCAGGCAGCTGCAAGACTGGTGTCACCGTGCCGAGACCAGCGGTATCCGGCAGCTTCAGGAGTTCTCGCTGCGGCTGCGCAGCTACGCCTGACCTGAACCCTGCGTAACTCCCGACCCGGCAGCGCGCATCCGCCCGGATGCCGGGCGGGAAGTGCAAAGGCCGGCTCGAAGCGGGCGCGGAGTGCAAAGACCCGCTCGAAGCGGGCCGAAAACAAAAAAACCCGCTCGAAGCGGGCCGAAAATGAACAAGCCCGCTCGAAGCGGGCCTGTTCCTTTCTTCTCTACGGCAAGGAACCCTCGCAGGCCGGTGCGCGACCGGCGCACGTACGAGCTACTTCAGCTTGGTTTCCTTGTACAGGACGTGCTTGCGCGCCCTGGGGTCGTATTTCTTCACCTCCATCTTGTCGGGTGTGGTGCGCTTGTTCTTGGTGGTGGTGTAGAAGTGACCGGTGCCGGCGGTGGACTCCAGCTTGATCTTCTCTCTCATGGCGCTCCTCCGATGCTCAGGCAGCGCCGCGCTGCCGCAACTCGGCCAGCACGACCTCGATGCCCTTCTTGTCGATGGTTCGCAGCGCGGCGGTGCTCAGCCGCAGGCGCACCCAGCGCTTCTCGCTCTCCAGCCAGAAGCGCTTGTACTGGAGATTGGGCAGGTAACGGCGCTTGGTCTTGTTGTTTGCGTGGGAAACGTGGTTTCCGGTCTGGGGCTTCTTGCCCGTGATCTGGCACACTCTGGCCATGGCATTGGCTCCGCTGGAAAAAGCGGGGATTATAGGTTTCGAGAACCCCCTTTTCAAGGACGATTGACCCGAGGCGGAGAAGGCGCGGCCTGCCGGCTGCCCGTCCCGGGCGCGCTGCCCCGGCGCGTGCCTCACAGCAGGCCGCGCTCGGCGAACGAGAGGATGCGCCCGCCGGCCACGATGAAGTGGTCGAGTACCTGCACGTCCACCAGTGCGAGCGCCGACTTGAGCGAGCGGGTCAGCAGTTCGTCCGCGTGGCTGGGCTCCGTGACGCCCGAGGGGTGGTTGTGCGCGAAGATGACCGCGGCCGCGTTGCGCCGCAGGGCCGCCTTGACCACTTCGCGCGGGTAGACGCTGGTCTGAGTCAGGGTGCCGTGAAACAACTCCTCGCTCGCGAGCACCCGGTGCTGCGCGTCGAGCATGAGCGCCACGAACACTTCCCGGTCGGTGCGGGCCAGCACCAGCCCGAGATAGTCGCGGACTTCGCGCGGCGAGTTGAGAACACCGCGCGTTTCCAGTTCCTCCCGGAGGCTTCGCCGCGCCAGCTCCAGCGCCGCCAGCACCTGCGCACACTTCGCCGCGCCCATGCCGGGAGTCGCACGGACGTCCTGCGTTGCGGCGCAGAACAGGGCCCGGATCGAACCGAATCGCGCGAGCAGCTCGCGCGCCAGTTCCACAGCGCTCCTGCCGCGGATGCCGGTGCGAAGGCAGATCGCCAGCAGTTCGGCATCGGCGAGGGACTGAGGCCCGTTTCGCAGCAGTCGCTCGCGCGGGCGCTCGCTCTCGGGCCACTCGGAAATGGACATGCCGCTTTCGATCTCCTTGACAGCGCACTTCCTGCGCCGCGGGGTCCGGTCGCGTAGAATCCCCCTCGCTCGCGGCGTCCCTGCGGGATGGCGCGAGGCACCCCCCGGTGGTGGGGTGCGCGGGGATACCCCTTCTGTCTGCCATCGACCCTGGAATTAAACGCTGCCGCCCGAATCTCGATGACCGGCAATCCAAACAGGCGGATTCTGCTCGGGCTCACCGGCGGCATCGCCGCCTACAAGGCCGCGGAGCTGGCACGGCTGTTCGTGAAATCCGGCGCCGACCTCAGGGTGGTCATGACCGAGGCGGCATGCCGCTTCGTCACCCCGGCAACGATGCAGGCGCTCTCGGGCAAGCCCGTCTACACGGATTTGTGGGATGCACGGGTGTCCGACGGCATGGGACACATCGAGCTCTCGCGTGACCGGGAGCTGATCCTGGTCGCTCCGGCCAGCGCCGATTTCATCGCCAAGCTGGCCGCGGGACTTGCCGACGACCTGCTCTCCACGCTCTGCCTCGCCCGGCGCTGCCCGCTGGCGGTGGCGCCGGCGATGAACGTGGAGATGTGGAGCTGCCCGCCGACGCAGCGCAACGTGCAGCGCGTCCGCGAAGACGGTGTGTGGGTACTCGGTCCCGGCTCGGGCGAGCAGGCCTGCGGTGAAACCGGCTGGGGCCGGATGCTCGAACCGCGGGAACTGTTCGATGCGGCCTCGGCGATGCTCGGCCCCGCACTGCTCGCCGGACGCAGGGTGCTGGTGACCGCGGGCCCGACCTTCGAGCCGCTCGACACCGTGCGCGGAATCACCAATCTGTCTTCGGGAAAGATGGGATACGCGGTGGCGCAGGCCGCGGCCGAGGCGGGCGCCGAGGTCACACTGGTGTCCGGCAGGACCAGCCTGCCAGCACCGGCCGGCACCAGCCGGGTGGACGTGCTGACCGCCGCGCAGATGCATCGCGAGGTGATGGCACGCGTGGGTGCGACCGACGTATTCATCGCCGTGGCGGCAGTCGCCGATTACCACGTCGTGGGGGCGAAGTCCCACAAGATCAAGCGCGGCAGCGGGAACCTGACCATTGAGCTGGCGCCCAATCCCGACATCCTGGCGGAAGTCGCGGCGCTCGCAAAGCCGCCTTTCTGCGTCGGGTTCGCCGCCGAGACGGAGAACCTGCGCGAGTACGCGACGCAGAAGAGGCGGCGCAAGGGTATCCCACTGCTCGCGGCCAACCTGGCCCAGGAGACCTTCGGTCGCGACGACAACGCGCTCACCCTGTTCGACGACAGCGGCGAGCACCGGCTGGAGCGTGCGCCGAAGATCGTACTCGCGCGCCGCCTGATCGAGCACGTTGCCGGGATGCTCGCTGGCCGCTGAAGGCACGATGGCCGCTGAAGGCACGATGGCCGCTGAAGGCACGATGGCCGCTGAAGGCACGATGGCCCGCGCAGCGCGCGCCGCCGAGCGAACCTTCGCGCCGGGTCCCGCCGCATGAGCATGATAAACATCGACGTTCGCATCCTCGATCCCCGCCTCGAGACGCAAATGCCCCGCTACGGTTCGAGCGGCGCGGCGGGTCTGGACCTGCGCGCCTGCATCCAGACCCCGCTCGATCTGCCGCCGGGAGCGGTCGAGCTGGTTCCGAGCGGCCTGGCGATCCACCTGTCGGACCCCGGCTACGCCGCGCTGGTCCTGCCCCGTTCGGGCCTCGGCCACAATCACGGCATCGTGCTCGGCAACCTCGTGGGTCTGATCGACTCGGACTACCAGGGTCAGTTGATGGTCTCGGTCTGGACCCGCGGCGCGGCCCGCTTCACCGTCCGGCCGATGGACCGCATCGCGCAGCTGGTGATCGTGCCGGTCGTGCAGGTGAACTTGAACGTGGTGGAGAGCTTCGAGGCGACGGCGCGCGGGAGCGGCGGCTTCGGCAGCACCGGTCATTCGTGACGGCCGTCCCCGCGGCCGAGGCGGGTGCGCTCCCGGCCAGCGCCCAAGGGCATGCCGCGCGCTCAGTCGTGGCCCGGATTCCCGGCGCCGCGCACCGCGGAGAAGCGCCTCGCGGCGTCAGCCCAGCATGTCGTTCCAGATGTTCTGCGCCCACGACCAGGCGTACACGCCTTCGATTTCGCTGGGCCGGGCCGATACGCCGCCCGAGCCGGGTACTGCCACCAGGGTCGCCTGCTTCGGGTCGTAGCGGTGCACCGACGCGACGTGGATCGCTTCCCGATCGGACACGAAGCTGTAGCAGGCGCTGGTGATCACCGGACTCGGGTCGGGCGCCCGGCCGTTGAGAATCTCGACGATTGCCGCGGCAGCGAGTTTGCCGTGCTGGTTGGCCACGTGCCCGGACTTGGGCATCGCGGGGGCCGAAAGGACCGCGTCGCCGAGAACGTGCACCCCCTTGAGCGCCGTCGATTCCATCGACCGCCAGTCGACACCGCACCAGCGCCCGTTCGCGTTCACGAGCCCGGTGCTGCGGGCGACGTCGGCGGCCCGCATCGGCGGGAGCACGTTGAGGACGTCACCGCGCACGTTCTCGAAGTCCGTCCTGACGGTCATGGTGCGGGCGTCGACGTCGCGCACCTCGGAATTGGGCCGGTACTCGATCATTCCCTTGTAGAGCCGGTTCCAAGCGGCCAGAAACAGCGCGCTTTTCGACTGGATACCTTCGTTCGCATCCAGCACCACCAGCTTCGAGCGCGGTTTCGCCTGGCGGAAGTAGTGCGCCACCTGGCAGACCCGCTCGTACGGGGCCGAGGGGCAGCGGAAAGGCGACAGCGGGATCGAGAGCACGAAGACCCCGCCGTCGCGCATGGATTCGAGCTGTCTTCGAAGGGCAAGCGTCTGCGGGCCCGCACGCCATGCCTGCGGCACCCGGCGACGGGCCTCCGGGTCCCTGAGGCCGGGCACGGCCTCGAAGTCGAAGTCCGTACCGGGAGCGACGATCAGCCGTTCGTAGCCGAGGTCGGCGTAGCGGTCGCGGAACTTCACAATACGCTTGACGGGGTCGACCGCCGTGACGTGATCGTTGAGCACCTGGATGCCGTACTCGCGCAGGTGGTTGCGGCTGCGCGAGAGCTCGGCGATGCTGCGACTGCCCCCCAGCACCAGATTGGATCCGGGGCAAGAGACGAACATCGGTTCCCGGTCCACCAGCATGACTTCGATCGCCCCGCGCGACCAGAGCCGCAGGTACTTGGCCGCGGTGGCGCCGCCGTAGCCGGCGCCGATGATCATCACCCGGCCAAGTGACTTCGGGCTGCGCGGCGTGACTGCGCAGCCCCCCGCCAGGGCGGCCGCGCAGGCGGCTGCCGAGGCGATGAATCGGCGCCTTGCCCTCACCATCGATCGGCACGCGTGCGCGAACTCATCGCCGCGCGGAGAGGTAGGCAGACACCGCTTCGATCTGCGCATCCGAATAGCCGCGCGCGAGCTGATGCATGATCGTCGCGGGACGCTTGCCGTCCCGGAAATCCTTCATGGCCCGCTCGATATCGGCGCGCGGCCGGCCCGCCAGGGCCTGCATGCCGCCGATGCTGCGCCCGTCGGTGCCGTGGCATCCGGCGCAGCTCGCCGCGAGGTTTCTCCCCAGGTCGGGGTCGTGCGGCTGCGCGGCGGCATTCGGCGCGCACATGCCGGATACGACCAGGGCGAGCGGTACGAGTCTTCGGAGCATGAGGATCTTGTGAACTGGCAGGTTCTCGCCGGCCCGGACCGACTCGGGCCCCGGAGGACCGACTCGGGCGGGCGAGTGTCGCGCCCCGGCCGCGGCGTTGTCAAGAAGGAAGCGGACGCAGGCGCACGCCGAGCGGTTGCCGGGGGATTCCGCGGATCCCGCCGGGAGGGTAGGGCAGGACGCCCGCCGGATGCGGCGCTCAGGCTTCCGTCTCGGGTGCGGGTTCCGGGAGCTTCTCTTCGATGAACTTCAACGCCACCTTGCCGCCGGCGTCGATGTCCACGGTGACTTTCCCGCCGTTGGCGAGCTTGCCGAACAGGAGTTCGTCGGCGAGCGCTCGACGGATCGTGTCTTGGATGAGACGGGCCATCGGGCGCGCGCCCATCAGGGGCTCGAAACCGTTCTTCGCCAGGTGCTCGCGCAGCGCGTCGGTGAAGGTGGCCTCGACCTTCTTCTCGTGCAGTTGGCCTTCAAGCTGCATGAGGAATTTGTCGACGACGCGCAGGATGATTTCCGAATCGAGCGCCGCAAAAGAGATGATGGCATCGAGGCGATTGCGGAATTCCGGCGAGAATATGCGCCTGATCTCGCCCATCTCATCGCCAACTTGTCGAGTCGCGGTGAAGCCCATGGTCGTCTTCTGCAGCGCTTCCGCCCCCGCGTTGGTGGTCATGACGATGATGACGTTGCGGAAGTCGGCCTTGCGCCCGTTGTTGTCGGTCAAGGTACCGTGATCCATCACCTGCAGCAGGATGTTGAATATGTCCGGGTGCGCCTTCTCTATCTCGTCGAGGAGCAGCACCGCGTGCGGCTTCTTGGTGACCGCCTCGGTCAACAGTCCGCCCTGGTCGAAGCCGACATAGCCGGGTGGCGCGCCGATTAGGCGTGAAACGGCGTGCCGTTCCATGTATTCGGACATGTCGAAGCGAATCAGCTCGATGCCCATGCAATAGGCGAGTTGGCGCGCCACCTCGGTCTTGCCGACACCGGTGGGGCCGGAAAAGAGGAATGCGCCTATCGGCTTTTGCGGATTGCCTAGTCCAGAGCGCGACATCTTGATCGAGCGGGTCAGCGCTTCGATCGCCTGATCTTGACCGAACACCACCGACTTCAGGTCGCGATCGAGATTGCGCAGGGCGCTGCGGTCGTCGGAGGAGACGTGTTGGGAGGGGACGCGCGCGATCTTCGAGACGATGTCCTCGATCTCGGTCTTGCCTATGGTCTTCTTCTGCTTCGACTTGGGCAGAATCCTTTGCGCCGCACCCGCCTCGTCGATGACGTCGATGGCCTTGTCGGGAAGATGACGGTCATTGATGAACTTCGCCGCGAGTTCTGCCGCGCTGATGATGGCGGCGCCCGAATATTTGATGCCGTGATGTTCCTCGAAACGGGACTTGAGTCCGCGCAGAATGGCGATCGTCTCATCCACCGAGGGTTCGTTTACGTCTATCTTCTGGAAGCGCCGCGACAATGCGTGGTCCTTCTCGAAGACGCCGCGGTACTCGAGATAGGTGGTGGCGCCTATGCACTTGAGGTTGCCGCTGGAGAGCGCCGGCTTGAGTAAGTTGGAGGCGTCAAGGGTGCCACCCGAGGCCGCGCCGGCCCCTATCAACGTGTGAATTTCATCGATGAAGAGAATGGCGTTCGGATTTTCAAGTAACTGCTTTAAAACGGCTTTTAGGCGCTGTTCGAAATCGCCGCGGTACTTGGTCCCGGCTAGCAAGGTACCCATGTCCAGGGCGTACACGGAAGCGCCAGCCAGTATTTCGGGCACACGGCCTTCGACGATGCGCCGTGCCAAGCCTTCGGCGATCGCCGTCTTGCCGACGCCGGCTTCGCCGACCAGCAAGGGGTTGTTCTTGCGCCGCCGGCATAGCGTTTGGATGACGCGTTCGAGTTCCTTATCGCGGCCGATCAATGGGTCAATCTTGCCCGCCAAGGCGAGGTTGTTCAGGTTCTGGGTGAAGTTTTCCAGGGCGCCACTGG
>JADLDQ010000203.1 GCA_020846575.1 Burkholderiales bacterium | reverse complement strand
CTGGGTCCGAATCTCGCAGAACGAGCGTCGCGAGGGTTCAACGCCCGGGTTGAGTCTCGATCGGGCGCACGACAGGTCGTGCCCCCGATCGAGACCCCTTGATTCCCTCCAGCGATGGCGTGCCGGGTGCGAGCGGTTCTTATGCCGTCAGGGCTTCTTCCCCCTGGCGAACAACTCGTCGAGCTTTCTCTCGTAGTCGTGATAGCCCAGGTGCGCGTACAGCTCCTCGCGCGTCTGCATCGCGGGAAGCACCGCCTTCTGGGTGCCGTCGCGCCGCAGCGCCGTGTAGACCTCCAGCGCCGCCTTGCTCATCGCGCGGAACGCCGAAAGGGGGTAGAGCGCGATCGCCACGCCGGCCGCGCGCAGCTCGTCCACGGTATAGAGCGGGGTCTGGCCGAACTCGGTGAGGTTGGCGAGCACCGGCACCTTCAGCGCATCGACGAAGCGGCGGTAGAGGTCGATCCCGGTCATCGCCTCGGGGAAGATGCCGTCGGCGCCGGCCTCGACGCAACGCGCGGCGCGCTCCAGCGCCGCCTCCATCCCCTCGACCGCCAGCGCGTCGGTGCGCGCCATGATGAAGAACTCCGGGTCGGTGCGCGCGTCCAGCGCGGCCTTGATGCGATCGACCATCTCGCCGGCGCTCACCAGCGCCTTGCCGGGACGGTGGCCGCAGCGCTTGGCGCCGACCTGGTCTTCGATGTGCAGTCCTGCGGCTCCGGCGCGCACCAGCGAGCGCGTGGTGCGCGCGATGTTGAAGGCGCTGGCGCCGAAACCGGCGTCCACGTCCACCAGCAGGGGCAAGGGGCAGGCGTCGGTGATCCTCCGCACGTCCACCAGCACGTCCTCCAGACCGGATATGCCCAGGTCCGGCAGCCCGAGCGAGCCCGCCGCCACGCCGCCGCCGGAGAGGTAGATGGCGCGGTAGCCGCTGTGCTCGGCGAGGCGCGCCGCGTAGGCGTTGAGCACGCCGACGCACTGCAGCGGCCGCTCGGCCTGGAGGGCGGCGCGCAGGGCGCGGCCGGGGGAGGGCGGGCTCATACGGGATTCCGGGCGGGTTCGGCGCGCGATGCCGTCGGTGAAACGCGGGGCGATGTTAGCAGGGATTCGCGCCGGTACGCCCGCGTTGCAACCGCGCGGCGCGCACGGGTCTTGGCGAACGCACGCGGATGCTCCATGATTCCACGGCGGACCCGCCGGGCCGCACCGCAGGAGACGGCAGACATGAGCGACCCACGACCCGACACACCGAAACCCAAGAAATCGGTCGCGCTCTCGGGCGTGACGGCCGGCAACACCGCGCTGTGCACCGTCGGGCGCAGCGGCAACGACCTGCACTACCGGGGCTACGACATCCTGGACGTGGCCCAGAGCTGCGAGTTCGAGGAGATCGCCCACCTGCTGGTGCACGAGAAGCTGCCCAACGCGGCGGAACTCGCCGGCTACAAGTCCAAGCTCGCCGCGCTGCGCGGCATCCCGGCTCCGGTGAAGGCGGTGCTGGAGCGCCTGCCGGCGGCGAGCCACCCGATGGACGTGATGCGCACCGGTGCCTCGGCGCTCGGCTGCGTGCTGCCGGAGAGAGACGAACACGGCACACCCGGGGCGCGCGACATCGCCGACCGGCTGATGGCCTGCCTCGGTTCGATGCTGCTCTACTGGTACCACTACAGCCACAACGGCCGGCGAATCGAGGTCCAGAGCGACGACGACTCCATTGGCGCGCACTTCCTGCGCCTGCTGCACGGACGGCCGCCGCAGGCTTCCTGGGTGCGCGCGATGCACACCTCGCTCATCCTCTACGCGGAGCACGAGTTCAATGCCTCGACTTTCACCGCGCGGGTGATCGCCGGGACCGGCTCGGACATCTATTCCGCGATCGCGGGTGCGATCGGGGCGCTGCGCGGACCCAAGCACGGCGGGGCGAACGAGGTGGCGCTCGAGGTGCAGCAGCGCTACGAGGGCGCGGACCAGGCGGAGGCCGACATGCGCCGCAGGCTGGCGGCAAAGGAGGTGGTGATCGGCTTCGGCCACCCGGTGTATACCGTGGCCGACCCGCGCAACCGCATCATCAAGGAGGTGGCGCGGCGGCTGGCGCACGACGCGGGCTCGATGAAGATGTTCGACATCGCCGAGCGCATCGAGACGGTGATGGCCGGGGAGAAGAAGATGTTCGCCAATCTCGACTGGTTCAGCGCCGTCTCCTATCACGCGATGGGGGTGCCCGCGGCGATGTTCACGCCGCTGTTCGTGATCGCACGCACCAGCGGCTGGAGCGCGCACGTGATCGAGCAGCGCATCGACGGCAAGATCATCAGGCCGGCGGCGAACTACACCGGCCCCGAAAATCTCCCGTTCGTGCCGATTGCAAAGCGTGGCTGACGCAGCGCCGGCGCACGCCTGCCCGGCGCGCGTCGCGCTCGCGCCGCACCGAACGCCGGCCTGCCGGGCGCGGCCGCCGGCCCGCTCCCGTGCGGCGGCGGGCGCGCAGCCGCGCCGCGACGCGCGCCCTCAGTCCTCGAAGCCGCGCATCGACACGAATGCGCCGATACCGCAGCGCGGCTGGCGAACGCGGTTGACGGGGTGGTCGGGGTCGGCATAGCCGAGCGAGACACCGCACAGGATCTTTTCCTCGGGCGCGAGATCCAGCAGCACACGCAACGCGCGCGGCGAGCTGCGCCAGAAGGCCTGCGAACAGGTCGCAAGGCCCCGCTCCAGCGCGAGCAGCATCAGGCTCTGAAGGAAGATGCCCACGTCCATGCTCTGCGCCTCGCCCATCACGCCGTCGGTGGTGACGATGAGGCCCACCGGGGCGCCGAAGAAGCGCAGGTTGTTCCTCAGCCATTCCAGACGCGCGGCGCGATCCTCGCGCGTGATGCCCAGGGCCGCGTACATCCGTTCGCCGCATTCGAAGCGCCAGGTGCGGTAGGGGTCCGGGAGCTTCGCGGGATAGATCGCGATCTCGGGCTCGGACTGCGACAGATCGGGCAGGGCCGCGAGCATCGCCTCGACCGCGCGGGCCCGTTCGGCGCCCGCCAGCGCGTACACCTTCCAGGGCTGCACGTTGCCGCCCGAGGGCGAACACCCGGCAAGCGCCAGAATCTCGCGCACTGCGGCCGCGGGGACCGGCCGCGGGAGAAAGGCCCGCGTGGACATGCGCGAGCGCAGGGCATCGGAGACGGACAGGCCGTTCATGCGTTCTCCCTGGAAATCCGCGCTAG
>JADLDQ010000465.1 GCA_020846575.1 Burkholderiales bacterium | reverse complement strand
TGGCTCAAGGACACGGCGCTCGTGGCCGTCGATGACACGCCGGTCCGTGTCGCGGTGCCCAGTGGCTTCGCCAAGGACTGGCTCGAGAGCCGCTATCGCTCGCTGATCAGCCAGACCCTGGCGCGCGTCGTGGGCTACTCCGTCACCCTCGAGTTCGAGGTGCGCGAGGTCGCCCCCTCGGAGCGCGCGGACAGCGAGGAGGCGGTCGAGGAGCCCGCCGAGCGCAAGGTGCGCCTGGAGCCCGGTCGGGTCGGGTCGCCCGAGGGCGGCTCGGTGAGCCTCAACCCGCGCTACACCTTCCGGACGTTCATCGTGGGCTCGGCCAACCGCCTGGCACACGCCGCGAGCCTGTCGGTCGCGGAGCGCCTGGGGCACGCCTACAACCCGCTGTTCCTGTACGGCGGCGTGGGGCTCGGCAAGACCCACCTGATGCACGCCATCGGCAACGCCGTGGTGGCGCGGTTCCCGCGCAAGCGCGTGGTGTACGTGACCTCCGAGAAGTTCACCAACGACTTCATCACGTGCGTCCAGCAGGGCCGCTTCGACGACTTCCGGGCGCGCTACCGCAAGATCGACCTGCTGCTCATCGATGACATCCAGTTCATCGCGGACAAGGAGCGGACCCAGGAGGAGTTCTTCCACACCTTCAACGCCATCCACGACGAGGGCAAGCAGATCGTGCTCTCGTCCGACCGGCCGCCGCGCCAGATCGCGACGCTGGAGGAGCGGCTCCGGAGCCGCTTCGAGTGGGGGCTCATCGCGGACCTCACGGCCCCCGACCTCGAGACGCGGATCGCCATCCTGCGCGCCAAGGCCGAGGAGCAGTCGGTGCCCATCAACTCCCAGGCACTGGAGTTCATCGCCCGCAAGGTCGCCTCCAACATCCGGGAGCTCGAGGGTGCGCTCAACCGGATCGTCGCCTACGCCAACATGCAGGGGATGCCCATCAGCACGGACCTCGCGCAGGCGGTCCTCTCGAACGTGCTGTACAACCCCCGCAAGAAGGCCGT
>JADLDQ010000202.1 GCA_020846575.1 Burkholderiales bacterium | reverse complement strand
GGCGGCATGCGCGCGGTGACCTGGACGCAGGTGGCGCAGTACATCATCCTGATCATCGCCTACCTCGTGCCCGTGGTCTGGCTGTCGATCCAGCTCTACGGCATCCCGATCCCCGAGCTGACCTACGGCAGCGCGCTCAAGGAGATCGCGGACTTCGAGACCAAGAACAACATCGCGAGGCACCACGTCGCGCCTTACGTGGACGCCAAGGGCCAGTTCAGCTGGGTGGAATTCCACAACTTCTGGGCGCTGGTGCTGTGCCTGATGGTGGGCACCGCCTCGCTGCCGCACATCCTGATGCGCTACTTCACCACGCCCAACGTGCGCGACGCGCGCACCTCGGTGGGCTGGAGCATCTTCTTCATCTTCCTGCTCTATTTCACCGCGCCGGCCTACGCGGCATTCGCCAAGCGCGAGGTGTACCGCGAGGTGATCGGCCAGCAGATCTCGCAGCTGCCCGCCTGGGTGCAGAACTGGTCGCAGGTCGGCGGGCTGCTCACGCTCAAGGACGCGAACAACGACGGCATCCTGCAGCTCTCGGAGTTCATCATCAACCAGGACATCATCGTCCTTTCGATGCCGGAGATCGCGGGCCTGCCGTACGTGATCTCCGGCCTGGTGGCCGCCGGTGGACTGGCGGCGGCGCTCTCGACCGCCGACGGCCTGCTGCTCGCCATCGCCAACGCGCTGAGCCACGACGTCTACTACAAGCTGATCGACCCGCGCGCCTCCACGGTGCGTCGGCTGACGGTGGCGCGCGTCCTGCTGGTCGGCGTCGCGATCATCGCGGCTGCGGTCGCCGGCACGCGTCCCGCGGGTATCATCCAGATGGTGGCGTGGGCGTTCTCGCTGGCGGCGGCGGGCCTGTTCGTGCCGCTGGTGCTCGGCATCTGGTGGAAGCGCACCACCGCGGCCGGCGCGGTCGCCGGCATGGTCTGCGGCTTCACCGTCTGCCTGGTGTATCTGATCGGTACGCGCTACTTCGACATGCCGCTGTGGTGGGGCATCCGCAACATCTCGAGCGCGCTGTTCGGGCTGCCGGTGGCGTTCGTCGTGACCATCGTGGTCAGCCTGATGACCAGGGAGCCGTCGCAGGAGATGCAGGACTTCGTCGACTCGATTCGCGTGCCCAAGGGCGAACTCGCCTGGGTGAAGGGCATGCAGCACGACTAGCGTTTGCGCGCCTCGCCGGGGTCCGCTCGCAGCGGGCCCTTGCTTTTTCCGGAATGTGAATCCATGAGCATCTATCGCTTCGCGGTCTTGTGCGCGCTCGGCATGGCGGTCGGCGCGTGCGCCAAGGGAGAGGACGAAAGGCTCGCCTACGAAGTCTGCCTTGCGGCCGCCAAGAAGGATCCGAAGTACGCAAAGGCGACGCTCGCCAGCCAGGCGGGGTCCAACATCCAGGCCTCGACCGGGGACGCCGACATCCGCGTCAACATCCCCTACGAGCTCGACGGCAACAAGGGTCTGTACCAGTGCATCGCCGCCAAGCAGGCCGACGGCAGCTACAAGGTGACGTTCTAGCTCATCGTCCACTCGTTGCCGCAGCGGCGGCAGCGCACGCCGATCCGCGACTGCGCTCTGATGACCTCGAAGCGCGCATACGCCTTGCAGGCGCTACAGGTGGACTGGCGCGAGAGCCGCTCGGCCTCGCCGAGGATCGCGAAAAACCGGCGCAGGGCGTGCCAGACGATAAGCCCGCCGACGAAGGTGCCGCCCGTGGTGCCGAGCCACACCAGGGCGTTGCCCTTGAAGCTCAGGCCTTCGAGCGACACGCCGACGTAGATCGCGCACAGCAGCCCGGTCAGGAGCCAGGCGTGCGCCTCGATCAAGCGGCGCTCGTACCACTTGCTGAACCCGAGTCGGCCGATGGAGCGGGCGGGTTCCACGGGCGCGCGTCAGGCGCACAGGGCGCAGGCGAGCTGCGCGACCGCGAACCGCCGGCGCATCTCGTCGCGCACCGCGACCATGCGGAAGCGCACCGCGCCGTAGATCACCGGCTCGTCCAGCTCGCGCATGTTGACGTGGATCGGCAGCGTGTCGAAGAGCCGCCTGGCCGAATGATCGGCGACTTCCAGCGCCTGCCGCGGCGGGCCGGCGCAGGCTGCCTCGAGGCGCGGGGCGAACGCGCCGGTCATCCCGGTCCAGCCTTCGGCGCGGTGAGCGGGCGGCGGCAGCGAGGTGAGCGCCTCCTCGTGCAGCCGCAGGAGCGCGGCGCGTGCCCGCGCATGCTGCTGGAGCGGCAGACCGGGGCGCAGCACGCCCTCGGCGAGGATCGCGAGGTCGCCGAGCACCGCGGCGAAGGTTTCCCAACGGCACACGTCGAGCGCATCGAGGAACGGTTTCTCGGTGAACAGGGCATAGCTCGCCAGCCCGGTCTTGCCGCGCACGTAGTCGATCGCGCACTTCTGGGCGATGAGCAGCGCGCGCTCCCGGAGAAAAATCCCGAGATCGGCGGCCGTGCCGATCGGCGGCGGCCGCAAGGAAGTCAGCAGACGATTCCACATCGTCTTCTATGGTAGCGTATCCCGCATGCAATACTGGTACTTCCATCTGCCCAACTACGTTCTCGCGGCCCTGTTCTGGACGCTGATCGGCCGATTCATGTTTTCGCTGTTCCTGCCGCCCGATTCGCCCAACTACATCTTCCGTTGGTTCCGGCGGCTGACCGACTGGCTGATGCGCCCGGTAGCCTTCATCACGCCGTCGATCGTGCCGGTTCTCGCGCACGCGCCGATCGCCGCCTTCTGGGTGGCGCTCGCCCGAGTGGCGTTCTTCATGGCGTTGTACGCCGCTGGCCTGATGCCGCGTCCGGCGCAGTAGGCGAGATGCTCGATCGGCAGACACTGCTGCTCGTGGTGATCGGCCTGTGCATCTTCAACGGCATCTTCTCGCCGTATCTCAAGATCGCGGTGCCGATATCGGTGGCGCTCATGCCCGAGCTTTTTCCGCGCACCCTGGAGTGGGTGCTGTTCTGGGCCTCCATCCTGCTCGCCAGCGCGACGCTGCTGTTCAGCGGCGTGCCGGCGGCGCTCTACGAGCGCTTCGTCGAGCGCGAGAGCCTGGCATCGATGTGGGTCTGGCTCGGGGCCGCGGCCCTGCTGAGCGCTCCGGCCGTCGCCCGCATCGTGTAGCCGGACGGCGCGGGTGCGGGTCTGGGATGGGGTAGGGGAGCCGCGCCGCGGATGGACTCAGTTATCCATTGACAGACGAGAATCCGAGGCCGCGGGCGCGATTGTCACGTGGCAACGCAGTCCGCGGGCGCCCGAGCCGAAGGCGCCGCTATGCACTCGGCCCGCCGTGCCGCCAGACCAGGGGAAACACGCCCTCCAGTACCGGCCGATCGCCAGGCCTGAGACCCTTCTCCGGCTCACCCTCGACGCGCATGACGAACTGCCGGGGATCCCAGCGCGCATCATCGCCGGTATAGCGCAGCGAGGTTCCGATACGGCGCTGGGTCGAGGACGCGTTGCCGCTTGCCCCGTGAACGGCCAGCGGGTGATGGCACAGTACGTCCCCCGGCTGCATGTCCCAGGTGAGGAAGCGGTGCTCGGCGCGGATCGTCGCATCGAAGAAGTCCGGGCATGGTTCAAGTGCGGTATTGGTGAAGCGGGGATCCTCGTCCGGGGTCACCGCGCGGTAGAACTTGCCCCAGCGGTGCGAGCCCGCGACGTACTGCACGCCGCTCGAGGCGGCAGTCACCGGCGTCAGCGCGAGCCAGATCGACAGGATATCGTTTCCCTGCATCGGCCAGAAGGGAAGATCCTGGTGCCAGTGCGTGATCTCCGCGGTTCCCGGCTCCTTGACGAAAAGCTGGTCGTAGAAGAACGCCACGCTTTGTGCGCCGAGCAGCCCGGCAGCGATTCCGATCATCGGGGAATCGAGCGCGAGTGCACGGAAGTCCGGATCCCACCGCCACAGGAAGCTGTTCACGTGAAATCGGCCGGACCGCCCCGCCCGGGTCGCCTCGCGCGCTCTCGGCCCCGGATCGTCCAGGATCCGATCGACCGCGCGCGTCATGCGCTCGATCCAGTCGGCGTCGAACATGCCGCGCAGACAGACCGCGCCGTCGCGGTGATAGTCGGCGGCGTCCTGTTCGGATACTGCGTGCAGGGGTGAGTTGTTCACGTCGTCCTCCTTGGTGATGAAAGCCTCCGGCCGGTCCTGCCTGTGCCTGTGTTCGCGGCCGTCCCGTACCCGTTGTTCTCCCTGCTGCGCCGACAAGCTGCCGCGTTTGCGCGGTTCTCGAACCGCGAGTTCGCTGCCGGGCAGGTCGGCTTGGCGGTCCTGATCGAACCGCCGCGTGGCTCCCGATGATGAGCTCGACGACACCCTTGAGCGGTGCGCCTCGATGGCAATTCTCGTCGCCGCGGCAATTCTCGTCGCCGCAGATCAATAGCAGGCACCAGGTCAGCCTCCTGCTCGAACGCTTTGAACCCGCGAAGATCGTACATCAACGAACGGCGCTTCGCGCGCTGACCGACGCCGCGGCTGGACGGGCGTTTCCGCCTGGTGCCGGCAGACCCGGACCGGACCGGGCTTGAACGACCGCACTTTTCCGCCATCCGCGCGGCAACGGTCTCGGTCCCCGTTCGCGTCCGATCCGGAGTCTCATTGCGAGCGCAAGTCGCCTTGACGTGCGACCCGGCGTCTGCCACAAGCGTTTTCATCGCTTGATCCGGTGCGGGATACTGCCGGTGCCCCTGGTGCTGTGTTCCACGCCTGCCACGCGCCGCGGTGAACCGGCCGCGGCGCGTGGCCGGGGCGCGTAGTAGGCGAGGAACAGGTCCACGGCCTCGGCCACCGAGCTTTGCACTTCGGCGGCGGTTCCGATGCGACGCTCGAATACCGCGGGCCAGACCAGAACGCCCTTGATCAGGGACTCGAAGTGGTGCGCCGCAACCTGCGGCGACTTGGCGCGCAGCCTGCCATCGACGCATGCCTGTTCGACCCAGCGCACGAAACCGTACTCTTCCTTCCAGTAGCGCGCGAGCACGCGTTCGACGAGTGCCGGCCTGCGCACGTGCTCGGCGACGATGGTGCGAAACAGCGCGAGCGTCCCGGGATTGCGCACCAGGGCCGCGGAACTGTGCGCCGCACGCAGCAGCTGCGAGCGCAGTGAGTCCCCCCGGTGGTACTCGATACCCTCGCGCACGCTGATTCGCCGGCCGAGTTCCTCGACCAGGTGGGCGAACAGAGCCTCCTTGGTCGGGAAATGCCTGTAGATCGTGACCTTCGAGACGCCGGCGGCTCGCGCGATCGCGTCCATGCTCGCGTCCCGGAACCCGGCCACGCCGAACTCCGCGATTGCCGCGTCCAGCACCGCGCGGCGTTTGTCCATCGATACCGGCCGGCCGGGTGGGCGGACAGCTTTGCTGCGGTGCACGCTCATTTCACTTCCATTTTCTGTACTTTGTAGTACAATAATTACAGACCCGACTCCAGCAAGGAGGAACGCATGTCCAGCCGATGCCCAGCCAGACCGCTGACCGCGGTGATTGTCACGCTCGTGTGCTGCTCCGGCGTGATCGCGCAGGAGTTCCCGTCTCGCCCGTTGCGGCTGATGGTACCCGTGGGACCCGGGTCGGGCGTGGACGTGATCGCGCGCGCGCTCGCGCCAGCCCTGTCGGCCGATCTCGGCCGGCCGGTGCTGGTGGAGAATCGCCCCGGTGCATCGGGCAATATCGCCGCCGTCGCCACGCTCAAGGAGAAGGCGGACGGACACACCGTGTTGCTCGGGATTGACGCGATCTTCACCACCAACGGCCATCTCTTTCCCAAGCTCGACTACGATCCCTGGAAGGATTTCACGCTCGTCGCACCGATCGCGGAGACGTCCATCTTTCTTGCGGCGCACGAGAAAACGGGTGCAACAAGCCTCGCCGGGCTGCTGGCGCTGGTGAGATCGCAGCCCGGCCGGTACAACTACTCCGCGCCGGTGGCATC